>JAITKU010000024.1 GCA_031278255.1 Eubacteriales Family XIII. Incertae Sedis bacterium
ATGAGCAGTATGCCCGCGATCGCCGCCAGAGCGCCCGAGTTCGTGAACAGGATGTACATGAGTTTCTCCGGGTTCAATCCCGCAAGGCGTGCCGCCTCCGGATTCGCGCCGACGAGATACACGCTTCTGCCGAAGCGCGTCTTGTTCAAAAGCAGGGCGTACACGGCGAACGCGACGATCACGATGAGGACCGAATACGGTATGTATTTGAAAAAGCGTTCTCCTCCGATGAATCGCAGAACCTTGTCCTTGACCGGGATGGGCCTTGAACTGCTGAGGACATGCGCAAGCCCCTCGGTGGCCTGCGCGACCGCGAGGGTGGCGATAAAGGGCTGGAAATTCAGTCTGTTTATGAGGAAAGCGTTGAACATTCCGACGCCCCCTCCGGAGACGACCGCAACGAGGACGCCTACCCACCACGGCGCGCCGTCGCGCAACAGTACGGCGCACAGCAGGGCGCACATCGTCCCGACGCCGCCGGCGGAGAGGTCTATATGACCCGCGATCATGAGCGCCCCCGCGCCGACCGCGATCAATCCGATAACCGAGGTTGTCTGGAGGATGTTTCTCAGGTTTGTCGCTTCGATGAACCGCCCCTCCGTCGCCGCCGAAAAGACGATGATAAGAAAGGCCAAAAACGCGAGCAGGGTGAACATCTTCGTCCCGATAAAGCGCCGAATAAAACCCTCTTTCTTCATGCCGTCGCCTCCTCGCGCATGGCGAGGGTGAGTATGCCCTCCTCCGTCGCCTCCTCCCGCGGAACGCTGCCCGCTATGCGCCCGTTGCGCATGACCAAAACGGTGTCCGCGAGGTTGATGACCTCTGTGAGTTCGGAAGAGATGAAGATGACGCCTATGCCCGCTTTTGCGAAATCGCATACCATATGGTACACCTCCGCTTTCGTGCCCACGTCGATACCCTTTGTAGGCTCATCCAGTATCAGCACGCGCGTGTCCATCTTGTAGGATGTCCAGCGTCCCAGTATCACTTTCTGCTGGTTCCCTCCCGACAGTTCCATCGTTTTCTTTTCGAGCGAATGGGTCTTGATCGCATACTTTTCCACCGCATCCCCGGCCAAGGCCTCCTCCTCCGCATTGTTCAGAAACAGACCTTTCAGAAGCTTTTCGAGAACCGGGATGCTCACATTGTTCTTTATGGAGTGATTGAGTACAAGCCCCTGCTCTTTCCTGTCCTCCGGACAAAGGGCGATCCCCTGCGCGATGGCCTCTTTCGGCGATTTAAAGCAGACGGGCTTGCCGTCCAGCTTTATCTCCCCGCCCAAGACGGGATCGAGTCCGAAAAGCGCGCGCGCCACCTCCGTCCGGCCCGCGCCGACAAGCCCCGCGAATCCGAGTATCTCGCCGCGACGCAATCGAAAACTCACATCATGCACGGATTTCGTCTCCAGACCATCGACCTCCAAGATCGCGTCGCCGTAGACGGTGTTCCGGTTGAGATTGGCGTAAGTATCGCCGATATCGCGCCCGACCATCGCATGGATGAGTTCCTTTTCGTTCGTGTCCGCCGTCACGAATTTGCGCACAAACCGCCCGTCTTTCAACACCACGATATCGTCCGTAATGCGAAAGACCTCCGCCATGCGGTGCGAAACGTAGAGAATGATCTTCCCGGCGCGTTTGAGTTCTTCGATGCGTTTGAAGAGTACCGCGATCTCCGTTTCCGTAAGGCTCGCCGTAGGCTCGTCAAAGGCTATGACGGTCGAATCGCGGCGATAGGCTTTCATGACCTCCACCATCTGCCGATACGCGACGGACAACTTCCCGACCGGTTCCAAAGGATCGATCGGGAGTTCAAACCTGTCTATGATTTCCTGCGCGGCTTTTTTCATCTCGGAATAATTGACGATCCGCAACTTTGTGCGCGGCAAAGCTCCGGCGAAGATGTTTTCCATGACGCTCATCGCGGGGATCAATTGTCTTTCTTGATATATTACGCTGATACCCGCGCGAATCGCTTCGGACGGCGACGACGGATCCTGCACGCGGCCGTTCAGAACGACCGTTCCCGCATCCGCGCGCAAATCGCCGCTCAGAATTTTTAAGAGTGTACTCTTGCCGGCCCCGTTCTCGCCCATAAGAGCCAAAACACGTCCGCCCAAAGCGCTGAAGTTGAGGTCTCTGAGCGCGACAACGCCCGGAAACTCTTTCCTTATCCCTTGGAATTCCAATTTTTGTTCCACAGCGTTCACCCTCTTGACACGGTGGACCTCAAGCATCACAATACCTTGGCAAGACCTGTATTTTGTTGTCGTTGCCCCGCCGGCACATACGCGCCGCGACGGCGGAACGGTGGCATAATATTATATTAAACCTTACACTTTGGTGGAGAGTCAAGCGGAAAAACAGCAATGATCGAAAATATTTTCCGGGCGGCCCCGCCGCCCAAACGCGCTTCATCACGGGCTTACTTTCGGAAGCCGTATTGTCAGGACGAGCGCGTCGCCGTTTTGTTTCTCCGCGCCGATCCTGCCGCCCATGCCCTCGACGAGCTTGCGCGAAATATAGAGGCCAAGCCCCGAGCCGCGATTGCTCCTGCTCGGGTCGGCGGTAAAGAAGCGCTCGAAAATCTTCTCCGTTTCATCCGGCAGCGGGCCTTTCGTTTCATTGCCGACAATGACCGCCGCGTATTCTCCTTCGTCGGCAAAGGAGACGGAAATCTCGCCGCTCGCGTAGCGCAGGAGGTTCTGGATCAGATTGTTGAGTACCCGCGTGAGGGCAAGCGGATCGGCGACGACATGATACGCCCTGTCCGCGCCGCGGATGGAAGCCGTAAGCCCGCGTTCGGCAAAGTTCTCATAGAACGCGAGGAAGCGCTCGCACACAAACGAGGCGAGTTCCGTATCCCGCCGGCTGAAAATATCGTCGCCGAGTTCCAGACGCGAAAGGTCATAGAAGTTTTCCACTAGGTCCGACAGCGTTCGCGCGGCGTCCTCTGTCGCCGCCGTGTATTCCGCTCGCTGCGGCGCGGCGTTCGTTTTGCCGAGAAGCTGCAAATAGCCCGACAATGCGGTAAGCGGCGTTCGCAGATCGTGCGAAATACCCGAAATGGACAAACGAATGTTCTCCTCCGCTCTTTCCGCGCGCCCGATACGCCCCTCATACGCATCCACGAGCGAATTGACCGCTCCCGCCAGTTCCGTCAGGGCGCGGTCGCCGCTTTCCGAATGCAGGCGCGCGCCGTATCTCGAACGCTCCTTGAGTTCCCGCGCCTGCTCGCCGAGTTTGCCGAGTTCGCCGCGCAGAAACGCGAGGCGTATGAGAAGCAAAACGACACACGCGGACAGCAAACCGATAATCCAAACCATAAGACGCACCGCCTATTCCGCGAGCCGAAAACCGACACCCCAAACCGCCTTGATATGCTTGTGCGGCGACAGCCTGTTCAACTTGGCGCGCAGGTTGCCGACGTGGACGTTGACCGTCTTTTCGTCCCCGATAAATTCCTCGCCCCAGACGCTCTCGTAAATATTGGAACGGCTGTAAACCTTGCGCGGGTGGCGCAGAAAAAGTTCGAGGATTTCATATTCGCGGACGGTGAGATGGACGGGCGCGCCGCCGACAGTCACCTCACGGATTTCCGGATCCATTTGAATATCCGAATATATGAGAACCCGCCGGGCTTCGCCGTCCGTGTACGCGGTGAGCCTTCTAAGCTGCGCCTCGACGCGGGCAAGCAACTCGTCCACATCGAATGGCTTTGTGATGTAGTCGTCCGCGCCGCCTTTCAGGAGTTCGATTTTGCTCTCCTTGTCCGTCTTTGCGGACAGCACAATGACGGGCACATGCGCGCTTCGCCGTATGGCCGCAAGCACCTCCGCGCCGGATTTGCCGGGCAGCATCAGGTCCAGTATGACGCATTTCCACAATCGGGCGTCAAGCGCCAAGATCGCCTCGCTTCCGGAAAAGGCGCTGTCCGGGCTGTAGCCGGCCCCGGTGAGCGTTTCGCACAGCAGACGATTGATGGCCGGGTCGTCCTCGACCACGAGAATCGGTATCGTTTCGGTCATACGCACTTTCTCCGGTTTTACTTTACTTTATTTCCGCTTTCCAAAACGCCCACGCGCCGACGGCGCAAAGCAGCAGGATGGCCGCCACGCTCACAAGAACGCTGTGCGTCAGGAAAGCCGGGTCGGTGTGGCCGAAAAACGCCAGACGGATGTTGTAACTCGGAAACACGCTTCGCACCGATTGAGCAAAGCCGTCAAAATATCCGAGGAAAGCCATAAAGACCGTTTCAAATATGATTGCCCCGATCGAGAGCAGCACCGTCAGGGCCGGGTTTCGCGCGATGAACGCAATGGCGGCGAACAGCGCGGCATACACCGCGTGATACAGCCATTGCAAGGAAAAAATGGTGCAAAGGAAGCCGAGATATCCCGCCGCGTCCATATCCCCGAAGCCAAGCCGCATCGTTCCCGCGATTGTCGCGGCAACGCCTGACGCGAGCAGAATCGCCGCGAGCGCCGCGAAAACGGAGGCCTGTTTCGACAGGTAGAGCAGCAGCCTGTCCTTGCCCAGCGCGAGGCTGTTGCGGATGCCGCCGTTGTCAAACTCGGCCGCGACGAAGAAGCCCACGAAGGCCGCGAGCAGGATGCCGTTCAGCGGCGATACGGAGGCGAGCGCGGTCACGCCGAGCTGCCCCGAAATCGCGCCCGCATCAACCGTTCTTTCGTGCGTTTGAACGGCGGCAAACGCCGCGGCAAAAGCGACGAGGATGGGCAGGCTTTTGTGGTGCCTTATCTTGAACCATTCGGCGGCGATCAGTCTGCGCACGGCTCGTCACCTCCCGTCAGGGACACAAAGTATTCTTCCAGCTTCTGCTCC
>JAITKU010000229.1 GCA_031278255.1 Eubacteriales Family XIII. Incertae Sedis bacterium
CGCCCGATTTTTCACGAAATTCCTCTGCGATATCGGCAAAAGCCCCGTCGATGAGCCGTTTACCCGGCTGCTGACGCAGGGAATGGTGCTGAAAGACGGCAAGAAGATGTCGAAATCCGTAGGCAACGTCGTTTCCCCCGAGGAGATTGTAAACAAATACGGCGCCGACACCGCGCGGCTCTTCATCCTGTTCGCGTCCCCGCCCGAAAAGGAGCTGGAATGGTCCGACGCGGGCGTGGAGGGGAGCCACCGCTTCCTGAACAGGGTCTACAGGCTCGTAAGCGAGCTGGCGGACGCGGCGAGAAAGGCGCCCCAGGGCTATACGGCCGTCACCGCGGCCGACAGGGAACTCGACTTCGCGATGAATCGCGCGATCAAAAAGGTTTCCGACGATGTGGGCGGGCGCTTCGGCTTCAATACCGCGATCAGTTCCGTCATGGAGTTTGTGAATGCCCTGTACAAGTACAAGCAGCTTCCGGGGACGAACGCGGGTCTGCTCGGGGCGGCCGTGACGAATTTGATCCTGATACTGTCGCCTTTCACGCCGCATATCTGCGAGGAAATGTGGCGGCTCACGGGCCGCGACGCCTCGATTTACGGGGAAAAGTGGCCGGATTGCAACGAAGCCGCGCTGGAGCGGGAAAAGGCGGAGGTCGTCATTCAGATCAACGGCAAGGTCAAGGAAAAGATAGAGACGGAAAGCGGACTCGACCGGGACGGGCTTATCGCCGCCGCGCGCGCCGACGAACGCGTCCAAAGGCTCATCGCGGGCAGGGATGTGCTGAAGATGATCGCCGTTCCGGACAAACTGTTGAATATCGTCGTCAGGCCCTAGCGACGGAAACAAAAAGCAATGGAATCACAGGCAATGAAACGAAAGGATAACAGATTGAAAATCAAAGAAAGAAGGTCCGAGGAGCGGGAGAAAAAGCAGCTCAAGCTGATTCCTCTGGGCGGTTTAAACGAGATCGGCAAGAACATCACGGTTTTGGAATACCAAAACGATATGATGCTCGTCGATTGCGGCATGTCCTTTCCGGACGATGAAATGTACGGAATCGATATCGTGCTGCCGGACTTCGCGTATCTGATCAAGAACCGCGCGAAGCTGCGCGGCATGATACTCACCCACGGGCACGAGGATCACATAGGCGCGATCCCCTATCTGCTGCAGGAATTGAGTCTGCCCATCTACGGAACGCGGCTCACGCTCGGACTCGTCGAAAACAAGCTGCGGGAACACGGTATCACGGGGGACCTTCGGACGATCACGGCGGGGGAGGTCGTGAACATCGGGCTGTTTCGGATCGAGGCCATCCGCACGACGCATTCCATCGCGGATTCGCTCTGCCTCTCGATCGACACGCCCGTCGGGAAGATCTTCCACACGGGGGATTTCAAGATAGACTATACGCCCGTGGACGGAGAACCGATCGACTTTCGGCGCCTCGCCGAAATCGGGCGGGACGGCGTGCTGCTGATGCTGGCCGACAGCACGAACGCGGAGCGCAAGGGCTACACCGCCTCCGAAAAGGTGGTGGGAATGACACTCGAAAACATATTCCGAGGCTCGGACTCCCGCATCATCATCGCCTCGTTCTCCTCGAACGTACATCGCGTGCAGAAGATCATCGACACGGCCGTCATGTTCGGCCGGCGCGTGGCCGTTTCCGGCAGGAGCATGATCAACGTACTGAACCTCGCCATCGAACTCGGCTACGTGAAGATACCCGCAGGCGTCCTCGTGGACGTCAACAAGATCAGGCACATCCCCGACAAGGAACTCGTCGTGATCACGACGGGCAGCCAGGGCGAGCCCATGTCCGCCCTCGCGCGCATGGCGGACAACGACCACAAGGCCGTGCAGATCAAGAAAGGGGATATGGTCATCCTGTCGGCCAGCCCGATCCCGGGCAACGAGCGCACCGTGTCAAACGTCGTCAACAAGCTCTTCGAGAAAGGCGCGGATGTCATATATTCCGATATCGCGGATATCCACGTCTCGGGCCACGCCTGCGAGGAGGAACTGAAGCTGATCCATATGCTGATCAAGCCCAAGTATTTCATGCCCGTACACGGCGAGTACAGGCATCTCCACCGGCACGCGGTCATAGCGGAGGGTATCGGCATGGACCCGGCGAACATCTTCATCCTCGAAAACGGGCAGGTGCTGAACCTGACGCCGAACCGGGTGAACATATCGCGCGAGGAGATTCCGGCCGCCCCCGTATTCGTGGACGGACTCGGCGTCGGCGATGTCGGCAACATCGTGCTGCGCGACCGGCGTCTGCTCTCGGAATCGGGCCTGATCATCGTCGCGGCCACTCTCGAAAAGAGTACGGGCGAGATCGTTTCGGGTCCCGATATCATATCGCGCGGCTTCGTCTACGTGCGCGAAAACGAGGACCTGATCGAGTCTGCGCGCGTCGCCGCGGAACAGTGCCTCGCGAAATGCAGCAAAAACAGCGTGCGCGATCGCGCGGCCATGAAAACCGCCATCCGCGAGGAACTGCGAAACTTCATCTACTTGAAAACGCGCAGAAACCCCGTGATCCTGCCCGTGTTTATGGAGATTTAAAAAGGGGCGCATATTCGACACGCGCCGAGACAGTCGCGCGAGCATTACAGACAACGGAGGTATAAAAAATGATTTCCGCAAGCGAATTCAGAAAGGGTATCACCTTTGAAATCGACGGCGAACCGCATGTGATCTTGGATTTTCAGCATGTGAAGCCGGGAAAGGGCGCGGCCTTTGTCAGGACGAAATACAAGAACATCCTGACCGGGGCCACGCGCGAGGAGGCTTTCAACCCGAACGACAAATTCAACAACGCGCACATAGAAACGAAAGCCATGCAGTACCTGTACAACGACGGCGAACTCTATTACTTCATGGATCAGGAGAGCTTTGAGCAGGTGCCGCTGATGCCGGATCAGGTGGAGGACGCGATTCCCTATCTGCGCGAAAACGATCTCGCGACGATCAAGTTCTTTAAGGACAAGGCTTTCCTCGTCGAGCCGCCGAACTTCGTGAACCTGAAAGTGATCGATACGGAACCCGGCGTGAAAGGCGACACGGCGACGAACGTCACAAAGGCCGCCACCGTCGAGACGGGCGCCGTCATACAGGTGCCCATCTTCATCGAGGCGGGCGAAACCATACAGATAGACACGCGGAGCGGGGAATACCTCAGCCGCGCCAAATGAAAAACAAAGGGACGGCATAATGCGATCGGACAAACACACAAAACGCCGCGCGCGCGGCATACGCGTCCTGCCCTTGGCGTTTACGGTCCTGTTCGCGGTCGTTTTGGCCGCCGCCGCGGGGCTTTGGTTCTTCGCGGAGATGAACATGCGGCCCGTAAACGCCGCGGATACGGCGAACGTAAAGGTGACGATCCCGCAGGGCGCGGGGACGCTCGCCATCGCGGAGATATTGAAAGACGCGGACCTGATCCGAAACGAGACGCTGTTTCGCGTCAAGTCAAAGACGGACGGACTCGACGGGCGCTACAAGGCCGGCGTCTATTTTCTCACGCGCGATATGTCCATGCGGCAGATCATGGAGGCGCTCGAAACAGGCGCGAAAGCCGAAACAAACCGCTTCACGATCCCCGAGGGCCTGACCGTGGCGGAGACGGCGGAGACGCTGGCCGAGGCGGGGCTGATCGAAGCGGCGGATTTCATCGCGGAGACCGAAACGGGGGATTTCGGCGCCTATCGCTTCCTGGACGGGGCCGCGGGCGGCTTGGAGGGCTACCTCTATCCCGAGACCTACGACGTTTACACGGACGCGACGGCCCGCGATCTGATCGATCGTATGCTCGCGCATTTCGATAAGTTGTTTACAGAAGAATGTTACGGTAAAGCGGAAGCCCTGGGCCTCTCCGTGCATGAGATCGTGACCATAGCCTCGCTGATAGAGCGCGAAACCCGCGTCCCCGAGGAGCGCGCGCTCGTGGCGAGCGTGATCCGAAACCGCCTCGCGAAAGGAATGCCGCTACAGATCGACGCGACGGTGCAGTACGCCCTGGGTGAGCAGAAAGAACGCCTCAGCTACGCCGATCTGGAGATCGATTCGCCCTACAACACCTATAAGATCGAGGGATTGCCGCCGGGTCCCATCTGTTCGCCGCGCATCGAGTGCATAGAGGCGGCGCTGAACCCCGCGGACACGGACTATCTCTACTACGTCCTGCGGCCCGAACTCGACGGACGGCACAACTTTACGAAGAGCTACGACGCGTTTTTGAAATTCAAGGACGCGTATATGAAAGCGATTTAGGGCGCGGCGGCGCAGTCGCCTGTCCACGGGCGGACGGTCATCTTTTGCCGTCCTTTCGTTTTTTTGCGTAGACAAGGCGTAAAAAATACGTTATAATGCAATATTATACGGTTACAGGCAAAGCCCTATGGAGGAAGAGCCCGAATGGATTCGGACCCGGGAGATTTACACTATATACCGCAGCTGCTTCTGTTGCTCGTTTTGATCTTGATCAACGCGTATTTCGCGGCGGCTGAAATGGCCGTCGTTTCCGTGAGCAAGGCGAAAGTCAAAGCCCTTGCCGCCGACGGAGACCGCCGGGCCGCGATACTGCAAACCCTGCTCGCGCAGCCGAACAAATTCCTTTCGACGATTCAGGTCGCGATCACGCTGGCGGGATTTCTGACCAGCGCCGCCGCCGCGACCTCCATGGCCGACGATGTGGGCGGGCTTCTCAGCGCGTGGGGCGTCCCGTACGGCTACCAGACGGCGGTGGTGCTGATCACCGTCGTGCTGTCATACTTCAACCTCGTACTCGGAGAACTGTACCCCAAGCGCATGGCGCTTCAGTCCGCGGAGCGCTTCGCGCTGTTCGTTGCGCGGCCCGTCCTGCTGGCGTCGAAGCTTGCCGCGCCTTTCGTATGGCTGCTTTCCAAGTCCGTGAACCTGCTTCTTCGGATATCCGGCAAGGATGGGGCGGGACTCGAGGAGCAGTATTCCGAGGAGGAGATCAAGTCGCTGCTCGAGGTCGGCCGGGAAACGGGACTGATCGGCGAGGCCGGCAAGGAGATGATCACGAGCGTCTTTGAGTTCGACGACAAACTTGCCTACGAGATCATGACGCCGCGGACCGACGTGTACATGATCAACATCAACGAACCGATCGCGAGCTATATAGACGAACTGCTCACGGAACGATTTTCGCGCGTACCCGTCTACGACAAGGATGTGGATGACGTGATCGGCGTACTCTACATGAAAGATTACATCATCAAGGCGCGGCAGTACGGCTTTGACAAGGTCCATATCCGGAAGATTCTGCAAAAACCCTATTTCGTGCCGGAGAGCAAGAACATCGACGAACTCTTCCGCGACATGCAGCGCAGCAAGACCCACATCGCGCTTTTGATCGACGAATACGGCGGTTTCTCCGGCATTGTGACGATAGAGGACATGATCGAGGAGATCATGGGCAACATCGATGACGAATACGACGACAGCGAGCCCAAACTCGAACGGACGAGCGAGAACACCTGGCTGCTCGACGGCGGGTATTACATAGACGATCTGAACGAGGCTTTCCCGCTGAACATCGAATCGAACGAACATGAAACGATCGGCGGCTTCATCGTGGACCGCATAGGCGAGATACCGGACGAGGGCGACGCCAAGGAATACGTCGTCGAGACGGAGGGCTTTGTGTTCAAGGTCGAATCGGTCAAGGACCGCAGGATAGACAAGATATTGCTCACCGTTCCGCCCGCGCCCGAAGCGGCTGAAAGCGGAGAATCCGAGGAAAACGATGCCTGACAAAATCAATGCGGACGGTTACGGAAGTATCACGATAACGGAGGATGTCATAGCCGTCTGCGTGCGGGAGGCCGTTTCGCGCACGCAGGGGGTACATGAACTCTTCGGCGGCTTTCAGGATACGCTGTCGCAAAACATCCTCGGCAAGGAGTTGAAATTCAAAGGCATTAAGATTTCGGACGAGGCGGACGGCGTGGTGATAGACGTACAGATCATCGTCGATTACGGCGTGAAGATACCGGAAGTCGCCTGGGATTTGCAAAGGCGGGTGAAGAACGAACTCGAAGAAATGACGGACGCCGCGGTCAAGGCCGTAAACGTGGTCGTGCAAGGGGTTCATCTGCCGGCCGAGAAGAGCGGGGACCCCATCGATGCGCGGCAGTAAACGCGCGAAAGAGCGCGAGTTGTTGATGCAGATGTTATTTCAAATGGAATTTCAAGGAGATTTCAGCGAAAGCGCAAGGGATCGCTTCATAGAGGATTTCTTCGAGGACAAGACAAGGCTTTCCTACGTGTACCGCGCGCACGCCCTGCTTCGCGACAACAAGGAGGCGCTGGACCGGAAGATCGAAGCCGGCAGCGAGAACTGGAAAGTTTCGCGCATGGCCAAGACGGACCTTTGCATATTGCGCGTCGCCGCGACCGAGATCTTCTATATGGAGGATATTCCGGACTCCGTTTCCGCCAACGAAGCCGTGGAACTGGCCAAGCGCTACGGCGGGGAGGAATCCTCGCGCTTCATCAACGGCATTATCGGAAAACTCATTCGCGGCAAGGGACAGGCGCTCCTGTGAAGATACCGGCAAGGGACCTCGTGCTTGGCATAGACAGCAGCAACTACACAAGTTCCGTCGCGCTCGCAAACGCCGCGCGCGGCGTCGAAGCCGATCTGCGGGAAGCGCTTCCCGTCAAGCGCGGGGAGCGGGGACTGCGGCAGTCCGAAGCTTTTTTTCGGCATATCGACAGGATTCCCGCGCTCGCCGGCGCGCTCGTGCGCGCACATCGCGGCCGGATCGGCGCCGTGGCCGTCAGCGAGAAGCCGCGCCCCGAAACGAATTCCTATATGCCTGTGTTTCGCGCCGGTCTGCGCCTCGCGGAACTGCTCTCGGACGCCTTGGACGCGCCGCTTTTTTGTTTTTCCCATCAGGAGGGACATATAAGGGCCGCGCTGCAAGGGGCGGGCGCGGAATTATGCGGGCGCTTCCTCGCCTGGCATATATCGGGCGGCACGAGCGAACTTCTGCTCGCGGAGGACGGCGGCGCGCGGCTTTCGATCGTGGGCGGCAGCAAGGATATATCTTTCGGACAACTTTTGGATCGCGTGGGCGTGGCGCTCGGCATGGATTTCCCGGCCGGCGCGGCACTGGACGCCCTCGCGACGGCGGCCCCGCAGACCGGCGGCGCGGACGAAAACGCGGCCCGCGTGAGATTGACGCGCATACCCGCGGACGGGCTTTTCTGCAACCTGTCCGGCATGGAAACGCAATGTATGCGCGCGGCCCGTGGCGGGGTATCCGCCGCGGCTCTGTCATATGCGATCTTTGAGAACATCGCCGACTGTCTGTTGCGAATCGGCGCGGACGCGGCCCGCGCGCACGGCGCGCGGGAACTGCTGTTCACGGGCGGGGTGTCCGCCGCGGCCTGTCTGCGGCGGCGCATTTCGGCCGCGCCGCAGGGAACGGGGCCGATGCCGATTTTCGGCGACGCGGCGCTTTCCTGTGACAACGCCGTCGGGATCGCGCTTTTGGGAGTGGAAAAGTTATGGCCGTAAAACCCGTTACCGTATCGCAATTGAACGGCTACATCCATCGCGTGCTGCGCGCGGACCCCGTTCTCGGCGTCGTTTCCGTTATCGGCGAGATCGCGAATCTGAAGTACCACGGTTCCGGTCACATATATTTCAGCCTGAAAGACGCGTCGTCCGCGCTCAACTGCTTTCTGCCGGCGGGCGCAAAGGGCGTTTCGCGCGCGCTCGCGGACGGCGCGGAGATCGTGGCATCGGGCTATATCTCGGTGTACGAGAAAGGCGGCTATTACTCGCTGACCGTCACGAATATCGCGGAGGGCAGCCGCCGCCTCGGGGATATGGCGATCGCTTTCGACAGGCTCAAGGAGAAGCTTGCAAAGGAGGGGCTGTTCGACGAGAAGCATAAGCGCGCCCTCCCGTTTTTTCCGCGAAAGCTGGCCGTCGTCACCTCGGAGACGGGCGCCGCCGTGCAGGATATTTTGAAGATCATAAAGGCCCGCAATACCTGCGTCGATGTACTCGTATACCCCGTCAGGGTGCAGGGGGAGGGCGCCGCGGCGGAGATCGCGGCGGCCGTCGCCGCGCTGAACGAGTCTTTCCCCGAAACGGACTGCATGATCGTGGGGCGGGGCGGCGGCGCCGCGGAGGACCTGCAGGCTTTCAACGAGGAAGGCGTTGTGCGGGCCGTGTTCGCCTCCGCGATCCCGGTCATATCGGCCGTGGGGCACGAAACGGATTTCACCCTGACGGATTTTGCCGCCGACTATCGCGCGGAAACGCCGACCGCGGCGGCGCAGGCGGCCGTACCGGATACGGCGGCGCTGCTGGCCTTGCTCGACCGTGACAGGACCGAACTGGCGGGGTCCGCGCGGCGGCGGCTGGAACACCTGGCGCTGCGCGTGAAGAGCGGCGGGCGCGCGGAACTCTTTGCCGCCTTGGACCGCGCCGCGGGCGCCGCCGCCCACCGCACGGCAAAGCTGCGGGCGGAACTCTCGCGCCGCGCGGAACGCGCGTTCTCGCAGCGCAGGACGCGCACGGCGGCCTATGGCGCGGCGCTCTCCTCGCTGGATCCGGGCGCCGTACTCGCGCGGGGTTACGCCGTGCTGACCGCCGCGGACGGCGCGATCGTCGCCTCGGTCTCGCGCGCGCGCAGGGGAGACGCGGTCAGCGCGCATTTGACGGACGGAGAACTTGCACTGGAGGTGCTGTGATATGACAAAGAGCCGAAAGCAAACGGGTGAAGAGACGGCCAAAGCGGTCCCCACCGACCGGCTTCCCTTTGAAGAAGCGCTCGCGGGTCTCGAACGCTCCGTGGAGATGCTGAAGAACGAAAGAACGACGCTTGCGAACATCGTCCAAAGCTTCGAGGAGGGCGTGGCCTACTACGAACGCTGCGAGTCGATCCTGCGCGAAGCGAAACAGAAGATCGAGGTCTACGGCAAGGACGGCTTTTGAGGCCGTCCGCGTAAGGGTCTCGGGCCGCGCGGCCCGATGAACGGAGTCGAACATGCGGGATTTTGAAGAATACATCGCGCGCAAGGCTTTGGTTGAGGAACACCTTCTCGATTTTCTTCCCGAGGTGGATCCCAAGAGCAGCGCTCTGTATGCGGCCATGCACTACAGCCTGAAAAGCGGCGGCAAGCGCATACGTCCCGTGTTGCTGCTGGCGGCCTGCGAGTTCGCGGGCGGCGAGGCGCGCGAGGCCCTGCCTTATGCCTGCGCCGTCGAATACATACATTGCTATTCCCTGATTCACGACGATCTGCCCGGCATGGACGACGACGAGCTGCGCCGCGGTCTGCCGACGAACCACATGGTCTACGGGGAGGGCATGGCCGTGCTTGCGGGCGACGGTCTTTTGACCACGGCTTTCGAGGCCATGAACAAGGACATGCTCATCTATTTCGACGATCCCGTCAAGCTGAAGCGGCGCGTCCGCGCCTCGCACGAGATATCGAAAGGCGCGGGCTGCAGGGGCATGGCGGCGGGGCAGGCCGCCGACATCGAGGCCGCGGGCAAGTCGATCGCCGGCGAACTTTTGGACTACATCCATCTGAACAAGACGGCCGCGCCGATCGTCGCCGCGGTAAAGGCGGGCGCTTTCATCGGCGGCGCGACGAAAGAGGTCCTCACGGCGCTGGAAAATTACGCGGAGAACCTCGGTCTCGCGTTTCAGATAGCCGACGATATACTCGATGTCACGGGCGACGAGGGCGAACTCGGCAAGCGGACGGGCGCGGACAGGGCGCGCGCGAAACCGACCTATCCCGCGCTCTACGGCGTCGAACAGTCGCGCAAACGGCTCGCGGCCCTAACGGAGTCCGCGACGGACGCGTTGGCGTCTTTCTACGACAACGCGGAGTTTTTCATAAAGGCGGCGCAATATCTGGCGAGCCGGAACGGATGAGCGTACAAAAGGACAGGCTGGATACGATCCTGCACGAACGCGGCTTTTTCGCGTCGCGGGAAAAGGCGAAAGCCGCGGTTATGGCGGGCGTCGTACTCGTAAACGGAGAACGCGCGCCCAAGGCCGGAATGCCCGTCGCGCGGGACGCGAAGATCAGTCTGCTCGCCCCGGCCTGTCCCTATGTGAGCCGGGGCGGATGCAAACTCGCGGCCGCCCTCGACGGCTTTTGCGTGGACCCCGCGGGCGCGGTCGCGATCGACATAGGCGCCTCCACGGGGGGATTCACGGACTGCCTCCTGCAGCGCGGCGCGCGCAGGGTATACGCCGTCGATGTGGGCTACGGACAGCTCGACTGGAAGCTGCGAAACGACGCCCGCGTCACGAACATGGAGCGCGTCAACATACGCCTGCTGCCCGCCGGCGCCATCCCGGAAAAGGCGGATCTGATCACGATAGACGTGGCCTTTATCTCGCTGAAGCTCGTACTCCCCGTGGCCGCGACGCTCTTGGCAAAGGACGGCGCGATGATCTGTCTGGTCAAGCCGCAGTTTGAGGCGGGCAGGGAACAGGTGGGGAAAAACGGCATCGTGCGCGATGAAAAGGTCCGCGCGGAGGTGATCCGAAACGTGATCGCCTACGGCTCGGAAAACGGTCTTGCCGCGCACGGCGTACTGCCCTCTCCCATCAAGGGGGCGAAAGGCAACACGGAATATTTGTTACTGTTTAAGTGAGGAGGCACAATGAGGTTATCGAAAAAAATACGCGGTATCAAACCCTCTCCCATCAGAAAATTCTTCAAGTACACGGAAGCCGCGAAGCGCGCCGGCAAGAAGCTGTACTTTTTGAATATCGGTCAGCCCGACGTAAAAACGCCGGCCGTGTTCATGGAAGCGATCCGAAACGACCTGCGGGAGATCGTGGAATACGGACCCTCCGCAGGCTCGCCCGAACTCATCGAGGCGGTGCGGGACTACTACAGGCGCTACGGCATGGACTTCTCGCAGGACGAGGTCCTCATCACCTGCGGCGGCAGCGAGGCCCTGCGCTTCGTCATAGACTGTATCTGCGACGACGGCGATGAGATCATCGTGCCGGAACCTTTCTACACGAACTACGGCGCTTTTGTGCGCGCCTCGGGCGGCGTCATCGTGCCTCTCACCACCCGCGCGGAGGAGGGCTACCGCTATGCCGACCGCGACGCGCTTGAGCGCCTCGTCACGCCGCGCACCAAGGCCCTGCTGCTCACGAACCCCGGCAACCCGACGGGCGTCGTACTCACGCGGGACGAAATGGAACGCATCGGCGCTTTCGCGCGGGAAAACGACCTGTTCATCATCTCCGACGAGGTCTACCGGGAATTCGTATACGACAACAAAGCCATGTCCGGATTCGGGCAGATCGCGGATATCGCCGACAGGACCGTGATCATAGACTCCGTTTCAAAGCGTTTCAGCGCCTGCGGCGCGCGCATCGGCGTCGCGCTCTCCAAGAATAAGGATTTAATGGAAAATTTGTTAAAACTTGCACAGAGCCGTCTCTGCGCGCCCACGCTCGATCAGGTGGGCGCCGCCGCGCTCTACAGGTTGCCGCCCGATTATTTTGACGCGGTGCGGGCGGAATTCGAGCGGCGACGCAACGCGGTCTGCGAGGAACTTTCCAAGATCGACGGCGCCGTGTTTACGAAGCCGCCCGGGGCTTTCTACATCATGGTGAAGCTGCCCGTGGACGACGCGGAGGAATTCCTCCTGTGGCTTTTAGAGAATTTCGACGACGAGGGAGAGAGCGTCATGTTCACGCCCGCGGAGGATTTCTACGCGACGGAGGGACTCGGGCGCAGCGAGATTCGCATCGCCTACGTGCTGAACGAAAGGGATTTGCGGCGCGCGACGGAGTTGATAAGGCTCGCGCTTTCGGCTTGGCGGGGCACCCTTGCGGATGCGTCGCGCCGCGTCGGAACGGGATAAACGGCCATGACCCCCATGATGCGTCAATATCATGAAATCAAGGAGAAGCACAGGGATTGCATCCTGTTTTTCAGGCTGGGCGACTTCTACGAAATGTTCTTCGACGACGCGATACAAGCCTCAAGGGAACTCGAAATCACGCTGACGGGCAAGAGCAGCGGCGACGGGGAACGGGCGCCCATGTGCGGCGTACCCTACCACGCCGCGGAGACCTATCTGGCGAAACTCGTGGAACGCGGACACAAGGTCGCGATCTGCGAGCAGATCGAGGACCCCGATGAGACGAAGGGTATCGTAAAGCGCGAGGTTGTCCGCATTGTCACGCCGGGGACGGTAACGGGCCGCGCCATGCTGCAGGACAGTGAAAACAATTATCTGGCCTCTCTTTTTCTGTGCGAAAAACAGGCGGGCCTGGTCTTTTGCGACATCACCACGGGCGAGATGAACGCCTGCGAGATCGAGGGAAATGGCCTCCGAGAAACCCTGTTGAACGAAACGGTCCGGATCAAGGTCTGCGAACTCCTGCTGAACCCCCGCGCGGAGACGAGCGGTCTCTCTGACGAAATGCGCAAGAACGGCATCCGGCACATCACGTCGCTGCCCGAGGAGGTATTCGCGGAGGAACCGGCCGAACGTCTGATCCTGCATCATTTCGGCGTTCTTTCGACGGAGGGCCTCGGCATTGCGGAAAAGCCCTGTCTCACGCGGGCCCTCGGCGGGCTTTTGCACTACCTGAACGAAACGCAGAAGCAGACCCTCGGGCACATGAGCCGCCTGCGCGTCTACGCCACGGACGATCGCATGCCCCTCGACAAGGCGACGATCCGCAATCTGGAACTTACGGAAACCCTCTACGGCGGCCGCGTACAGGGTTCCCTGCTCGGCGTGCTGGACAGGACGCTGACGGCCATGGGCGGCCGCTGTATCAGACAATGGTTGCGCGCGCCGCTGAACAAACGCGCGGAGATCGACGCCCGCCTCGAGGCCGTGAACCGCCTGCTGGAGGGGATATTGCAACGGAACAACCTGCGCGAACTGCTCCGGGGCATGTATGATCTCGAACGGCTTTCCGGCCGTATCTCCTGCGGCGGCGCGAACGGCAGGGATATGATCGCCCTGCGCAATTCCCTGGCCCTGCTGCCGGACCTGAAAGCGGAAACGGCTTCGATCGATGCGCCGCTTTTGCGCGCGCTCGCCGCGGAAACGGCGGACCTCTCGGAGGCCGAGGCCCTGATCACCAAAGCCGTCCGCGAGGACGCGCCCCACGCGCTGAAAGACGGCGGCCTGATACGGGAGGGTTATTCCGAGGAATTGGACGCGCTGAAGCATTCCATACAGGACGGGCGGAAATGGATCGCCGCGCTGGAGGGCACGGAACGCGCGCGCACGGGAATCAAAAACCTGAAAGTCGGCTACAACAAGGTGTTCGGCTATTACATCGAGATCACGCGTTCCTATCTCGAACGCATACCCGAGGCCTACATCAGGAAACAGACGCTGGCCAACTGCGAGCGCTTTGTGACGCCGGAGTTAAAAGAGGTGGAGTCCGTCGTGCTGAACGCCGAAACGAAGATCAACCGTCTCGAATACGAGCTGTTTTGCGGTGTCAGGGACGGTCTGCTCGCGTATGCGGCGCGCATACAGGCGACGGCGGCGGCCGTGGCCGCGCTGGACGTGCTGCTCGCCTTTGCGGAAACGGCGGAAAAACTCGGTTACGTGCGGCCCGAGGTGAACGACGGGGACGTGATCGCGATCGAAAAGGGCAGACATCCCGTCGTCGAGCAGACGATCACGGGCGGCGCCTTTGTATCCAACGACCTTTGGCTCGATCGCGGCGCGCATTCCCTGCTGCTGATCACGGGACCGAATATGGCGGGAAAATCGACCTATATGCGACAGACGGCCCTGATCGTCCTCATGGCGCAGGTGGGTTCTTTCGTCCCGGCGGAAAAGGCCGTCATAGGCGTGGCGGATCGTATCTATACGCGTATCGGCGCCTCGGACAATCTGGCGCAGGGGCAGAGTACCTTTTACGTCGAGATGAGCGAACTGGCCTATATCCTGAACACGGCCTCCGCGCGCAGCCTGATCATACTGGACGAGATCGGCCGCGGAACGAGTACCTATGACGGGCTTTCCATCGCGTGGGCCGTCGCGGAACGCCTCTGCGGCGAGAAAACCCGCGTGCGCACGCTCTTCGCGACGCATTACCACGAACTCACGGAACTGGAGGGCACGGCGCGGGGACTCGTGAACCTGAATGTGGATGTCAGCGAGGCGGGTGGGGACATCGTATTCTTGCATAAGATCGCACCGGGCAGCGCGAGCCGAAGCTACGGCATACACGTCGCCGGACTCGCGGGCGTGCCGAGGTCGCTGCTCGCGGCGGCCGAGGAAAAGCTGCACGTTCTCGAAAAAGGGCGCGCGCGTATCGGCGCGAACGATACGGCCCGCGGCGCGCCGGGGGCCGC
Source organism: Eubacteriales Family XIII. Incertae Sedis bacterium (assembly GCA_031278255.1). Taxonomy (GTDB): domain Bacteria; phylum Bacillota; class Clostridia; order Peptostreptococcales; family Anaerovoracaceae; genus JAITLA01. Next base: position 14,384 of record JAITKU010000229.1, read on the forward strand.
CAAGGACGGCGAGACCGCGCCGGAACAGCTTTCGTTTTTCGATTTCGCGCCGAATCCCGTGCTGGAAAGGCTCAAATCGCTGAACCTGATGGAGATCAAACCCTCCGAGGCGTTCTCCGTACTCGAGGCCCTGCAGGAGGCGGCACTGAACCGGTTTTGATCGCATTGTTCGGCAAGCGATTCGGAAAGAGGACGGACATGGAAAAGATATCGAAGCTTCCCCCGCAAATCGCGGAGAAGATCGCCGCGGGCGAGGTCGTGACGAACCCCGCCTCCGCAGTCAAGGAGCTTGTGGAAAACAGCATGGATGCCGGCGCGCGCGCGATTACGGTCGAGATCAAAAACGGCGGCAAATCCATGATACGCGTCAGCGACGACGGCGCGGGTATCTCCTCGGCCGAGGTGCGGACCGCTTTCCTGCGCCACGCCACGAGCAAGATCAAAAGCCTTGAGGATCTGGACCGCATCGACACTTTCGGTTTTCGGGGCGAAGCGCTCACGAGTATCGCCGCCGTTTCACGGCTCGAACTCTACACAAAGACGGCGGAGGAGGGCGCGGGCGCGATGATCCGCATCGAGGGCGGCAAGGTCCTTTACGAGAAGCCCGTGGGGACGGCGGAGGGAACGACCGTCGTGGTTTCCGATCTCTTTTTCAACACCCCGGCCCGCCTGAAATTCCTAAAGAGCGACCGCGCGGAGGGCGCGCGCGTCGCGGACGTGCTTTCCGCGTTGGCGCTCGGCCGCGCGGACGTTCGCGTCAGGCTCATCCATAACGACGCGATCCTGTTTTCGACGCCGGGGCGCGGAGATATGCAGGCGAACATCCTCACGCTTTACGGCGGGGCGGCGGGGGGCGCGCTTTTGCCCCTGCGCGCGGAAAGCGGGGACTTCTCCCTCGGCGGCTGTATCGCGTCCGCTGCGGCGCGCCGCGCGGGCCGCAACCGTCGGCTCTTCTTCATCAACGGGCGCGCCGTGCGCAGCAAGCTTCTGGAAAAAGCCCTGACGGAGGGCTGTGCGGAAACGCCCTTTTCGGCCGGCTGTCCCTTTGCGATCCTGTTTTTGCGGGTTCCGCAGGAACATCTGGATGTCAACATCCATCCGGCCAAGAGCGAGGTGCGCTTCGACGACGAAAACGCGCTTTCGGCTTTCGTCACGGAGTCCGTGCGCGCCGCCCTCCGCGCGAAAGAGGCCGTCCCGACGATCCCGCCGCGCGAAAGGTTCTTTCTGTCCGCCGGGAAAGACGGCGCGCCTTTGGCGCGGGGAGAACAGCTTGCGCTCGCCGGCACTGCGGCGGGGCGCGGTCCGCAGACATCCGCAAACGACGAAAGCGCGGCCTATACCTATGCCCCCGCGGAGCGCGCCGCCGCGCCGCAAGGGCTTGACATAAAAAGTTTACTGTCAAGCAAAAGGGAGGAGATCGCCGCGCGCGCGGGTTTACTGATGGAGGAAGCGGAAGAATGGGAAATCCGCGGTGACGAGCGGACGCCCGCGTCCGTTGATATCGCCGCGATTGAGCCGATGGGACGCGTCTTTGCCGCCTACATCTTGGGCAAGGACGCGGACTGCTTCTATTTCATAGACCAGCACGCCGCGCATGAGCGCGTCCTGTACGAGCGTTTCCTGCGGCAGCGCCGGGAGCGCGAAAAGCTGTGCCAGCAGTTGCTCGCGCCGATCGTGATCGAACTGCCGCACGTCGCGCGCGCGACGACGCAGGAAGAGGGCCTTGCGATGCGCGCTTTCCTCGCGGCTCTGGGCTACGAGGCCGAGGATTTTGGCGCGAACGCCTGCAAGATCAACGCGGTGCCAGCTTTCCTGCCGCTGTCCGCGGCGGAGGATTTCCTGCATCTGCTGCTTTCCGAGCTGCCGGAGGGCCGCGCGCCAAAAGACGAGGCGGCCGAGGAACGCGTGATTTCCGCCGCCTGCAAAGCCGCCGTCAAGGCGGGCGACCGTCTCGGCGACGCGGAAATCGCGGGGCTTTTGGCGCGTCTGGCGGCCTGCGAAAACCCCTACGCCTGTCCCCACGGCCGCCCAGTGCTTCTCCGCCTGACAAAACGCGACATCGAACGTCTGTTTAAGCGACGTTAATGTATTTTTATTGAAATAATAGTAAATATTTACAAGATGTGAACAATCCCGCACAAGGGGTCCTAAAGCTTTTGCGCCGAACCGCATTGACGCTGCAAAAAAATCCATGTATACTGTAACAAATGACGAGGAAAACGCCACAACGCGAAAGGATCGAAATCGAATTGCTTGTGATCGTCGGCCCGACGGCCGCAGGGAAAACAAAGCTGGCGACCGCGGTCGCGCAAGCCCTGTCGGGTGAGATCATTTCGGCGGATTCCATGCAGATATACCGCGGCATGGATATCGGCAGCGCGAAACCGACGGCGGAAGAGCGGCGCGCGGTCGTGCATCACCTGATAGATTTCGCGGATCCCGCCCTCGATTTTTCCGTCGCGGAATACCAAGGACGCGCGCGCGCGGCCATCCGTGATATCGCGCGGCGCGGCGCCCTGCCCATCCTCGTGGGCGGCACGGGACTCTATGTGAACGCCGTACTCTATGACATGGATTTTTCGGCCCCGCCGCGCGGACGGGACTTCCGCGAAAGGCTCCTGCGCGAAGCCGCGGAAGAGGACGCCGCCCGTCTGCACGCGCGCCTTTGCGCCGTGAATCCGGAGGCGGCGGCGCGCATTCATCCGAACAACGTGAAGCGGGTCGTGCGCGCGCTCGAAATATCGGAAAGCGCGGGCGCTTTGCGGCCCTTTTCCGCGTCTTTTCTTGCGCCTTGGCGCGAAATCCGCCCCCTGATCGTGCGTCTTACGCGCGAGCGCGCGGAACTTTACGCGCGCATAGAACAAAGGGTAGACGCGTTCTTTTCGGCCGGCCTGATCCACGAGGTAAAAACGCTGGCGGCGCGGGGCCTGTCGGAATCGCACATCGCGATGAAAGGTATCGGTTACAAGGAGATCCTCGGCTATCTGCGCGGCGAATACGATCTTGCGCGCGCGGTCGAGTTGGTCAAGCAAAACAGCAGACGTTACGCCAAGCGGCAAAACACTTGGTTCAAACGATACGAGGACGCCCGCGTGATCAACCTGTCCGCCTACGCGGACGAGACGGACGCCTGCGCGGATATTTCGGAGGCGTGGCGGCGGTTTTGCGCGGACAATGCGCGAACGAGGGCGCGCAAGGAGGGCCTGTGACGGAGCAAAAGCGCAGGATATACAACAGGAGCGGCAAGCCTGACAACATCGTACTGAAAGAGAATGAGATACTCGACAAATGCGAGGCGGTCCAAGGCGAGCTGCCGGCGTTCCTGCGGGGTTTCAGCCAATACCTAAAGGGCAGCGTGCTGCCCTTGACGCGGCTCGCGTATCTGCGCGACATCCGCTTCTTCTGCGACTGGCTCGTGCGCGAAAGCGGACTCACAGCGGCCGCGCGCCCGGCGGAGATATCGCTGTCCGATTTCGGACGGATTCGCGCGCGCGACGTGAACCTCTTCATCGATTACTGCAGACGCTACAAGGTGGAAACGGAGAAATCCGTCTACGTTTACGAGAACGCGAAGCGCTCACTGGCCCGCAAGCGTTCCTCGATCTCCGTCCTGTTCAAGTACCTGTACCGCGACGAACTGGTCCCTAAGAACATCACGGACGGCTTCGATCCGATCAAGCTGCCGAAGCCCGGCGAGCGTGAGATCAAGGCCCTGCAGGACAACGAGGTCATGCGTATGCTCGACGCCGTGACAAACGGCGAGGCGCTCACAAAGCGGGAACGGCTGTTCTGGGAAAAGACGCGCAGGCGCGACAAGGCCATTCTGATCTTCTTCCTCACCTACGGGCTGCGGATTTCGGAGCTGCGTGAACTCAATCTGAGTTCCTTTCGCTTCGGACGCGGCGAATTCAAGATATACAGAAAGCGCGGCAAGGAATCCGTAATGCCGCTGAACCGCTCCGCGCTCGCCGTGCTGAAAGAGTACATCGAGGAGGAACGCAGGTCGGAGGACGATTTGGATGAATCGGAGAAAGACGCGCTCTTCCTGTCATTGCAGGGGCGGCGCATGACCGAGCGGCAGATACGCGAACTCGTCAAGAAGTACACGAGCATCGCGATGGAAACCGCGCGCCGCGCGGGCTACAGCCCCCACAAGCTGCGAGCCACGGCCGCGACCTCGCTGATCGGCCGGGGCAATTCCATCTTCGATGTCGCCGCGCTGCTCGACCACGAGAACGTCACGACGACGCAGCTTTACGCGGCGCACAAACAGAACGTCAAGCGCGACCTCGTCGGGGATATGGAATGGGAAACGGAGTTCGCGGAGGCGGACGCGCGCCGCGAGAACCGCGCCGCGGACAAGACCGGCGGCGCGGGAGCGGGTGAGGACGGCGCGGATACGGAGAGCGAGGCGTAACGCGTTCGGCGCAAAACGGCCGAGAAAGGAGTGGGGCGTGTGTGCGATGCATGATGCAACGAGGGATCTGTTAATCTCGAATTTTCAGATAGACGGCCGCATACTCGATTTGGTCGAGGCGGCGGAGGCCGCCGTCGCACCGGGCTTCGCGGCGCAGGGCGATATTCTGGCGCACAACCAGTATAAGGTCCTCGCGGCTTTCGCGAAAAACCGCGTCAGCGACAGTCACTTCGCGTGGAATACGGGTTACGGCTACGACGACGCCGGCAAGGGGGTCCTGTCGCGGGTCTTTGCGGACGCTTTCGGCGCGGAGGACGCCCTCGTGCGGCCCATCATCGTGAACGGCACCCACGCGCTGGCCCTCGCGTTCTTCGGCGTGCTGCGGCCCGGAGACGAACTCATCTACTGCACGGGCAGCCCCTACGATACCCTGCACGCGGTGATCGGTCTCTGCGGCAAGGGCAGGGGATCGCTGGCCGATTTCGGCGTTTCCTACAAGCAGGTGGAACTGACGCCCGCGGGCCGCGTAGACCTCGCCGCGCTGCGCGCCGCGATCTCCAAAAGGACGCGCATGGTCTGTCTGCAGCGCGCGACGGGCTACGCGTGGCGGCGGGCGATCACGATGGAAGAGATAGGGGAGTGGGCGCGCTTTGTCAAGGAACTGCGCGCGGACCTGATCTGCATGGTGGACAACTGCTACGGGGAATTTCTCGACCGCGCGGAGCCTGTGGCGGTAGGCGCGGACCTGATGGCGGGCTCTCTCATAAAGAATCCGGGCGGCGGGCTGGCCCTGACGGGGGGCTATGTGGCCGGAAAGGCCGCGCTCGTGGAGGCGGCCGCCCACCGCATGACCTGCCCCGGCATAGGCGACGAATGCGGCCTGACCTTTGGGCAGACACGGACCATGCTGCAGGGCCTGTTTCTGGCGCCGAGGACCGTGAACGGCGCCGTGCGGGGCGCGATACTCTGCGCAAAGGTCTTTGAAAACCTCGGATACGCGGTCTGCCCCGGTTCCGAGGAGAAACGGAGCGACATCATCACGACCGTGCGTCTGGGTTCGCCGGAGGCCCTGATCGCGTTCTGCGAGGGCGTACAGGCCGCCGCGCCGATAGACGCCCACGTGAAACCCCTGCCCTGGGACATGCCGGGCTACGAGGACCGGGTGATCATGGCGGCCGGCGCTTTCGTGCAGGGTTCCTCCATAGAACTCTCCGCGGACGGACCGCTCCGCCCGCCGTACAATGTGTATTTTCAGGGCGGCCTCAGCTACGAACACGCCAAGTTCGGGGTGATCGGGGCCTTGCAGTCCTTGGCGAACAAGGGCCTGCTGCCCGGCTTCGGCGCGGAGCGGCCCGTCCGCACGGATTCCGCCGCATTTTCCGGGCGATAGAGGGGACACATGAGAATATTAAAAAAGATTGCCGCCATTGCCAAGCTTTTATTGCTGGTCGGTATCGCAGTCGGTATTCCCGTCCTGCTTCGGTTCCGCTATCCCGAAATATGGGACGATTTCAGGAGTCTCGAATCGATCAACGCGATGATCGAGAGGCGCGAGGGCTTCCTGTTTCTGTTTTTTGTCGGCCTACAGGTGTTTCAGGTGATCGTTTCGATCATACCGGCCCAAGCCGTGCAGATCGCCGCCGGCTACGTGTACAATTTTTGGATTGCGTATCTCGCGTGCGTCGCGGGACTTTTGATCGGCACCGTCGTCACGTATTTTATCGCGAAGCTGCTTGGGCGCGACGCGATACGGCTGTTCTTCGGCGCGGAACGCATCGACAAATTCATCGACAAGCTGAACAGCAAAAAAGCCTATATCCTGCTCTGCCTCATCTTCCTGATCCCCGGCATTCCCAAGGACCTCTTTGCCTACGCGGCCGGCATCTCCCAAATGAACGCCTCCGCGTTCTTTCTGATCTCCTTGGCGGCCAGAACGCCCCCCCTGATGGCCAGCATTCTGTTCGGCGGTATGCTGCGAAGCGGCAGCTACGTCGGCATGATCGTCTTGGCGCTCGTCCTCGCGACGCTCTGCATCCTCGGCCTGAAATTCCATCACAAGCTGGCGGAGCTTGCAAACCGCTTCTATGAACGGTTCCTGCGCAAGGACAGGCCATTTTGAGGTACCCTTGAAGTTCTTCATTACAAAATTCCGACACAAAAATCGTTGACACACTATGCTTCTTGTGTTATATTTTGTCTGAGAGGGGCAGAAGCCCCGGCAGGCGAACGGCAATGCCGTATCACGAAGATACGATTGTCGCGTGGGGTTACAGTAGTCATTATAAAGGAATGTCACGAAGGCATTATACACGGTTTAGGAAGCCGATATATGCTTTGTGGCGTTTTTTATTTTTAATTGCAAGGAGGAGAATGGTTATGGCATGTTTTTTGGTACCCGCCGCGGAGGCAATCGTAGCAACTGTTGTAAAGAAAGCGATTCCGAAAGAAAAGGAATCCGGCGCGTCAACAGATGTCGCTGCGGAACAAAGCGTTAAAATTCCTTTTTCAAGAAAGTTGCAGTGGCTTGTGAACCTGCTTTGGGGCGGTTCCGTTCTGCTGGCGTTTGAACATGTGTGGCACGGTGAAGTAACGCCGTGGTTCCCGTTCCTGACGGCGGCCGGGGACCCGGCCGACACGGCGGAAATGCTGCATGAAATGGCTACGGCGGGCGTTTCCATGGCGATTATCGTAACGGTGGTTTGGTTGGGTATGCTCATCGTCGCGAACGCAATGGAAAAGAACGAGCGCAAGGTGCGGGCATCCGCGCAATAAAAGGAGGATTCTCATGACATTACTCACTACTGTATTTGCAGCGATCATTTGTACAATTATCTGGTATAAAAACGCGCCGAACAGCGTGATGAAAGTGGGCATTCTGTGCTTCATGTATTGGGGCGCGTCGCTGATGTGGTTGATTGACGCGATCTTTGAATACGCGGAACTGCAAGCGGAATACTTTAATCCGGACCCGCTCAGCATGTTAAACGATTTGTATTTGGGCTTTTCGGTCGTTGCTCTCGGATTGATAATTTGGCTGCTTATCCTGCTGATCAAAGATCCGAAAGGCGCGGTGCGGGCAAGTCTGTTCAGGAAAAATCTCAAATAGTTGCATCAGTGTCGATTCCACGCCGCAAGACCGCGGATTTCGCGCCCACGACAAAATATTAAGTCGGTTGCGCACGGTTTCTCGAAATACCGTCCGAATGCAACACAAAAGAACCGTCCCCCTGTGTTACAATGGAGATGGTTTTTTGTGTTGAAAATCGGACAATTGTGCCGTATAATACAAATATGGCGAGAAAACCAAGAAAAGAAAGCGGCACGGGCGTTTATCACGTGATGATGCGCGGAATCAACCGGCAGAACATCTTCGAGGAAAAATCCGATTGCGCACGGTTTCTCGAAACACCGGCC
>JAITKU010000230.1 GCA_031278255.1 Eubacteriales Family XIII. Incertae Sedis bacterium
GACGTCTGCACCTGCCCCGTATGCACGGGAAACGTGCTGGCGCTGGCCCTGAACGCCCTGCCCACGAAATACGTCACCACCGACGAGGGCAAGCAGTACACGCAGCTTGAGGTCTACAAGCGGCAAAACGAACTCGATGTCATAGCGGCGCTGACCAGGGCCTGCCTGCGCGTAAAGGACTCGCCGCGACACGAAATTATCGACGATTTGAATGAATGACGGGAGGATTGTCAGTTGATCAGCAATTACGAAGAACTCAACGATACACATATCGATGTATTGCGGGAAATCGGAAACATAGGCGCGGGCAACGCGGCCACATCGCTCGGCATGATATTGAACGCCGAGGTCGGCATAAGACTCCCGACGGTGCGCATCACGGATTTCGATACGGCCCTGAACGCGATGGGCGGCGCCGAGGCGATGACGGTCGGCGTGCTTTTGAATTTTTCGGGCGAGGCGAACGGCATGATCATGTTCCTGCTCGGCATGGACGACGCGCAGAACATCACGAGCATCCTCGTGCAGGACGACGCGCCCGTCGAGGAAGGTCTCAGCGAGATGAAACTCTACGCGATCAAGGAGATCGGCAATATCCTCGGCTCGGCCTATGTGAATTCCATAGCCCTGCTTACGGGGCTTCAGATAGATCTGTCCGTGCCCTATATCGCGATCGATATGGCGGGGGCCATTCTGTCCGTTCCCATTATTGAGTTTGGAGCCGTGGGGGATAAGGTCATGTTCATAGAGGAGGGCTTCTTCGCAGGGGACCGGCAGTTGAACAGCAACGTGATCATGTTTGCGCAGGTGGACACGTTGCGGCGCATTATGGGAAGATTGGGAATTGAGGAATGAGCGAGTTAAAAAAGGTAGGAATCTCGGATTACGCCGTGTCGCGTGCGCCCAATATCGTCGTGACTTACGCGCTGGGGTCCTGCGTGGGCATCTGTCTTTATGACAGCGCCAAGAAGATCGGCGGTCTCTCGCACATCATGCTGCCGGAGAGCAGCATGGCGCCGCGGGGCGAGACCAACAGAATGAAATTCGCGGATACGGCCGTCGTCGATATCGCGCGGGACCTCAAAAATATGGGGGCGGGAATGCTCACGGCCAAGATCGCGGGCGGTGCGCAGATGTTCGCCACGTCGGCGATGAGCGCCATGGGCAATATAGGAGAGCGCAACGTCAAGGCCGTCAAGGCGGCGCTGGCGGCGTTGCGCATTCCCATCATCGCAGAGGATACGGGCAGGGACTACGGCAGAACCGTGTTTTTCGATCTGGCGACGGGCATTATGAAGGTTCAGTCGATCGGCAGATCGACGCATGAATTGTAAGCGCTCGCGCGTCGTTTGGGAGACCGGCGCTTTTGCGCCGGCGAGACGGCGCGCCGCGGGAGCGGCGGCGATAAAGACGAAAGCCCGTCCGAAAGGGGCGGGCGAAGCAGAGAAAGGGGTACGCACAAATGGCTGAAAATTTTGAAGAGATTAAAGAAGAATTGCAGGGAGAGGACACGTTGCACGGGCGCTTTCTCACCTTTACCTTGGTGGACGACGTCTACGGCTTGCCGATCGAATACATCGTCGAGATCATAGGCATCCAGTCCATAACGATCGTTCCGAATGTGCCCGCGTATATCAAGGGTATCATAAATCTGCGCGGCAAGATCATCCCGGTCATAGACGTGCGCTTGAAGTTCGGCAAGGAAGCGGCGGAATACAACGACAGGACCTGCGTGATCGTGATCGAGATCAGCGATATATCGGTGGGCCTGATCGTGGACAACGTGGATGAGGTGCTGACGATAGAGGATGACAACATCGCGGCCCCCCCGGCCAACCGCATGGGCTTCGAGAACAGATATATCATGGGTATCGGCAAGGTCAACGGAAAGGTGCAGTTGCTTCTGGACTGTCAGAAGCTGCTGCTCGGAGACGAGTTTTCCGGAATGCGTATGCCGAGCGAGAACGAGTAGACGGGTTTCCCGCGATGGGGCGGGAATCGGGATTACCGGGTAAAAACGTATGGTGTCAAATATCAAGGTTCTGATCGTGGACGATTCGATTCTGTTTCGCGAGGCGCTTGCGCGGGAGTTGCGGAAAGATCCCCGCCTCGTGATCGTCGGGACGGCGTCGGACCCGTTCGACGCGCGCGACAAGATCATCGCGCTGAAACCCGATGTCATGACGCTCGATGTCGAGATGCCCAAGATGAACGGCATCGATTTTCTGCGGCGTCTGCTGCCGCAGTATCCGCTGCCCGTCATCGTGAGCAGTTCTTTGGCCGCCGCCGTCTTTGACGCGATCGCCGCGGGAGCGGTCGATTTTGTCGCGAAGCCGGGCGCGGAACAGGGCGCGATGGAGGCCTACGCGGCGGATATGATCGCGAAGATCAAGATCGCGGCGGATGTCGATGTGGCATCCAAATTCAAGCCCGCTCTGCGGCCGCAGCCGCAGACCCGTTCGCAGCAGACCGCGGGCGAGGCGCTTTTGCGCATCACGCGGCGGCCGGACGCGAATCAGCTTCTGGCGGTCGGGGCGTCCACGGGCGGAACGGAGGCGATATTCAACGTTCTGACGAAGCTGCCGGCGGATATCCCGGGAACGGTCATCGTGCAGCACATGCCGGGCGGCTTCACAAAGCTCTACGCCGAACGCCTGAACAAGGCCTGCGCCTTTGAGGTGCGGGAGGCGGAGGACAACGATACAGTCAGGCCGGGACTCGCGCTTTTGGCGCCGGGCGGCACGTACCAAATGCGGCTCGTCAAAGGGCCGCGCGGGTATTCGGTCAGGCTGGTCGATATGGAAAAGGTCAGCGGGCACAAGCCCTCGGTGGATTTTTTGTTCGATTCGGTGGCCGAGGCCGCGGGGCGTGACGCGATCGGCGTCATTCTGACGGGCATGGGCGCCGACGGCGCCAAGGGGCTTTTGAAGATGCGGGAGAGAGGCGCTTACACCATAGGGCAGGATCAGGCGAGTTGTGTCGTCTACGGTATGCCGATGGTCGCTTTCAACGCGGGGGCGGTGGTCAAACAGTTGCCGCTTGACCGCATAGCGCAGGAAATATGCGGGAGACTGTCCCTCCGCGCGAACCGGCACGCTTGATTTGGGACGGCCCGCGTTTGTTCATGTACGTGTGGTGTCAATGAGGAGGACTTACAGCAAATGGCTAAAATGAAAACAATGGACGGCAATACCGCCGCGGCGTATGTATCGTACGCGTTTACGGAGGTGGCCGCAATCTATCCGATCACGCCCTCGTCCACGATGGCGGAGGTGGTGGACGAATGGGCCGCCTACGGCAGGAAAAACATCTTCGGCCAGGCGGTGCGGGTCGCGGAACTGCAGTCGGAGGCCGGCGCCGCCGGCGCCGTACACGGCTCTTTGGCCGCGGGCGCGCTGACAACGACCTTTACGGCTTCGCAGGGCCTGTTGCTCATGATTCCGAATATGTATAAGATCGCCGGCGAACTGTTGCCCGGGGTCTTTCACGTCAGCGCCCGGACCTTGGCCGCGCACGCGCTCTGCATCTTCGGCGATCATTCGGATGTCATGGCGGTGCGGCAGACGGGCTTTGCGCTTCTCGCGTCCGGCTCGGTGCAGGAGGTGATGGACCTCGGCGCCGTCGCGCATCTCTCCGCGATCAAGTCACGGACGCCTTTCCTGCATTTCTTCGACGGTTTTCGGACCTCGCATGAGGTACAGAAGATCGAAATGCTCGACTATGACGATCTCAAAGGGCTGGTCGATCATGACGCGGTGCAGGCTTTTCGCGACCGCGCGCTGAATCCCGAACATCCCGTGATCCGCGGTACGGCCCAAAATCCCGATATATTTTTTCAGGCGCGGGAGGCCGCGAATCCTTTCTACGACAGACTGCCCGCCATCGTCACGGAATACATGGAGGCGATCGGCCGGCTGACGGGCCGCGCCTATAAGCCTTTCGACTATGTGGGGGCGCCCGACGCCGAGAACGTCATCGTCGCGATGGGTTCCGTCTGCGAAACGATAGAGGAAAGCCTCACCCGGCTTTTGGAACAGGGGAAGAAGCTCGGACTGATCAAGGTCAGGCTCTACCGGCCTTTCTTCGGCGAAAGCTTCCTGTCCGTATTGCCAAAGACCGCGAAGCGGCTCTGCGCCCTGGACAGGACGAAAGAACCGGGCGCCTTGGGCGATCCGCTCTATCAGGATTTAAAGACCCTGCTCTACGGCGTGAAAGACGCGCCCGCGATATACGGGGGCCGCTACGGTCTCGGTTCCAAGGACACGACGCCCGGCATGGTCGTCGCGGTCTGCGAGAACCTCGAGAGCGCCGCGCCCAAAAACAATTTCACGATCGGCATAGAGGACGATGTGACGAACAGCTCCCTGCGCTACGATCCGCTGCTGTCGAGCGAGCCTGAGGGGACGATCAACTGCAAATTCTGGGGCCTCGGCTCCGACGGCACCGTCGGCGCCAACAAGACCGCCATCAAGATCATAGGCGACGATACGGACCTGTACGCGCAGGGCTACTTCGCCTACGACTCGAAGAAATCCGGCGGCGTGACCATCTCGCATCTGCGCTTCGGCAAACACCCGATCAAATCCACCTATCTGATCAACCGGGCGGATTACGTGGCCTGCCACAATCAGGCCTACCTGACGCAGTACGACATGCTGAAAGACCTCAAGGAGGGCGGCGTTTTCCTGCTGAACTGCCTGTGGTCCGAGGCGGAACTCTCGCGGAAGCTGCCGGCGGGCGTAAAGCGCGCCATCGCGCGGAAGAAGATCAAGTTCTATACGCTGGACGGCGTGCGGATCGCCGAGGAAATCGGACTCGGCGGCCGGATCAACATGGTTATGCAGGCCGCTTTCTTCAAGCTCACAAACGTGATTCCGATCGACGAGGCCGTGAAGCGCCTGAAAGACGGTATCGTGCAGGCCTACGAGAAAAAGGGCCAAAAGGTCCTCGATATGAATTTCGCGGCGGTGGATCGCGGCATAGAGAGCATACGGGAGATCGCGGTTCCCGCCGATTGGGCCTGTGCCGCGGACGAACCCGCGGCGCGGGACGCGCTGCCGGCTTTCATCGAGGAGATTCTGATCCCGATGAACAGGCAGGAGGGGGATTCGCTTCCCGTCAGCGCGTTTTTGGGCAGGGAGGACGGGACTTTCCCGTCCGGCACCGCGGCCTACGAGAAGCGCGGCGTCGCAGTCAAGGTGCCGCGCTGGAAGAGCGATTCCTGCATTCAATGCAATCGCTGTTCGTTCGTGTGCCCGCACGCGGCCATACGCCCCGTCCTGCTCGACGAGGCGGAAAAGGCGGCCGCGCCGCCGGATTTTGTGACGATCGCCGCGTCCGGCAAGGGCCTTGAAGGCCTTGCGTACCGTATGCAGGTCTCCCCGCTGGACTGCCTCGGCTGCGGCAATTGCGCGGACATCTGCCCGTCCAAGGAGAAAGCGCTCTCGATGGTTCCCCTGGGCGAGGCCCGCGCGGAGGCGGCCAACTGGGATTACGGCGTGACGGCGACGATCAAGGACGGATATATGAGCAAGGAAACGGTGAAAGGCAGTCAGTTCGCGAAGCCCTACGTCGAATTCTCCGGCGCCTGCGCGGGTTGCGGCGAAACGCCGTACATCAAGCTGATCACGCAGCTCTACGGCGACCGGATGATCATAGGCAACGCGACGGGCTGTTCCTCGATCTGGGGCGCCTCGGCGCCGTCCATGCCCTATACAAAGGACGCGAACGGCAGGGGGCCGGCCTGGGCCAATTCCCTGTTTGAGGACAACGCCGAATACGGCTACGGCATGGCCCTCGCCACGCGGCAGATACGCGCGAAGATCGCGGACAGCGTAGGCGCGCTGTTGCGGGCGGACGTTTCGCCCGAGCTTAAAGCGGCGGCCGAGGCCTGGCTGGCGGACGGGGACGACGGCGCGCGTTCCCGCGCCGTGAGCGCCGCGCTCGAGGCCGCGCTCGCAAAGGAAAACCTCGCGGACGCGGACGCGCAAAGGGCGAGGGAAGAGATACGCGCGCGGAAAGATTATCTCGTCAAGAAGTCGATCTGGACGCTCGGGGGCGACGGCTGGGCCTACGATATAGGCTACGGCGGACTCGATCACGTCTTGGCCTCCGGCGAGAACGTGAATGTACTCGTATTCGATACGGAGGTGTATTCCAATACGGGCGGGCAGGCTTCCAAGTCCACGCCGGTCGCGGCCGTCGCGAAGTTCGCCGCCTCCGGGAAGCGCGTCAAGAAGAAAGACTTGGGCATGATGGCCATATCCTACGGCTATGTTTACGTGGCGCAGGTCGGCATGGGCGCCGACATGAACCAGTTCCTGAAAGCCGTCGTCGAGGCGGAAAGCTATGACGGGCCCTCGCTGCTCATCTGTTACGCCCCCTGTATCAACCACGGTCTGCGCAAGGGCATGGGCAAGTCGCAGGAGAATATCAAGGAGGCCGTCGCGGCCGGTTATTGGCACCTCTTCCGTTACGACCCGCGCAAAAAACGGGCGGGGGAGAATCCTTTCACGCTGGATTCCAAGGAACCGACGGGCAGCTTCCGGGATTTCATCCTGGGGCAGACGCGCTACGCGTCGCTCACGGGCGAGTTCCCCGATGTGGCGGAGAGTCTGTTCGCCGCGACCGAGGCGGACGCGCGGGAGCGTCTCGCGGGCTACAAACGCCTCGCGGACGCGTAAGCGAACGGCGATATCAACGGATTTTGCAACAGAAGCGGAATGGAGAAAAACGATAAATGAAATCGAGTTTTATTGAACGTATCGACAATGACGTAAAATTTTCTATCGAATTTACCGCAGATGAATTTGAAAATGCGCAAATTGAGGTATATAAGAATAATAAGGCCAAGTTCTCCGTGGCCGGGTTCCGAAAGGGCAAGGCTCCGAGGCGGTTGATAGAAACGCATTACGGCGAGGATATCTTCTTTGAGGACGCGATCAATAAACTCGTCGGGGGCGCGTATCCAGAGGCTTTGGACGAACTCGGCATAGAGCCTGTGGATCGCCCCGATATGGATTTCAGCGAGATCGCGAAAGGCAAGGGCTTCACGCTCACGGCTGTCGTTACGACGCCGCCCGTGATCGCGCCCCGCGACTATAGGGGCGTCGCGATCGACGCCGTGACACATCCTGTCTCCGAAGAGGATATCGATAAGGAGATAGAGGTTCTGCGGAACAGGAACGCGCGGCTCGTGGTCGCGGACAGGCCGGCGGAGAACGGCGATACGGTCCTCATCGACTACACAGGCACCGTGGACGACCGGCCGTTTGCGGGCGGTACGGCGGAGCGGCAGCCCTTGAAGCTCGGTTCGGGCAGCTTCATTCCGGGTTTTGAGGAACAGCTTTTGGGCCTGTGTACCGGGGATGAGAAAGATGTCGGGATCACCTTCCCCGAGAATTATCACGCCGCGGATTTGGCGGGCAAAGAGGCGGTGTTCCATTGTAAGCTGCACGAGATCAAGACCGAGGAAAAGCCCGAGATCGACGATGCGTTCGCGCAGGATGCGAGCGAGTTCGACAGCCTCGCCGAGTTGCGCGCCGATATACGCGCGAAACTCGAAACGGCGGCGCTGTCCCGCGGCGAACTCGATATGAAGAACGCGATCCTCGAGAAAGTCTATCTCGCAAACGAGGTCGAACTGCCCGCGGTCATGGTGGAAAACCAGATGGACGAACTCGTGGAGGAGTTCGCGCAGCAGCTGCGCTATCAGGGGCTTTCGCCGGAGCAGTATTACAGCTACGCGGGCAAGGACGCGGCGGCTTTCCGCGAGGGTCTGCGCGGGGATGCCGTCAAGAAAGTCAAGACGCGGCTCTTGGTCAGGGCCATAGCCGAGGCGGAGGGCATCGAGGCGAGCGAGGAGGATGTCGAGAAAGAGATCGCGGCCATGGCCGATATGTACAAGGCGGAATCCGAGAAGCTGCGCGCCTCCATGGGCGAATCCGGCGTGAAGATGATCAAGGACGATATCAGAAACCGCAAGGCGGTGGATTTTCTGTTTGCGAACGCCGTTATAGAAACGAAACAGTGAAAGGCGGGAAGATATGAGTTTGGTACCGATAGTTATAGAACAAACGAGCAGGGGCGAACGGTCTTACGATATTTACTCCAGACTGCTCAAAGACCGCGTTATTCTGTTGAGCGAGGAGATCACGGACGGCTTGGCCTCTCTGATCGTGGCGCAGCTTTTGTTTCTCGAATCGGAGGATGCGGAAAAGGACATCAACCTCTATATCAACAGTCCGGGAGGCTCCGTGACGGCCGGTTTTGCGATCTACGATACGATGCAGTACATCAAGCCGGACGTTTCGACCATATGTATGGGCCTCGCGGCCAGCATGGGTGCTTTCCTGCTGTCCTCGGGCGCGAAAGGCAAGCGCTTCGCGTTACCGAACGCAGAGATCATGATCCATCAGCCCCTCGGCGGTGTGCGCGGGCAGGCGGAGGATATCCGCATACACGCGGAGAACATCATTAAGATCAGGGAACGGCTCAACCGTATCATCAGCGAGAATACGGGACAGCCGATTGAGAGGGTCAGATCGGACACCGACCGCGACAATTTCATGTCGGCCGAGGACGCCGCGGCCTATGGACTTGTGGACAAGGTGATCAAGTCGAGATAGATGATAAGGATTCGTTACGGAATAAACCGGACATTTGGCTTGCCTTTTTTCCGCCGAACTGTGTTGCAAAGCCTCGCCGAACCTTAGGGTTCGTCTGCGTTTTGCGCCTTGCTCGACGAAAAA
>JAITKU010000238.1 GCA_031278255.1 Eubacteriales Family XIII. Incertae Sedis bacterium
TCGGCGCGCGCGCTTTTTCCCACGCCCTTGAGCTTGCGGCCCTCCTTGCCTATGATCATGCCCTTATGCGATTTCTTCTCGCAGTAGATAACGGCGCCTATGCGCGTCAGCCCCCGCATCTCCTCATAACTCTCTATCTCGACGGCAACGCCGTGCGGCACCTCATCATCCAGATACAGGAGCAACTTTTCGCGTATCAACTCGCAGACGATGAAACGCTCCGGCTTGTCCGTCACCGCGTCCGCGGGGAAAAACATCGGGCCGTCCGCGAGCAGACCGCGGAGGATTTCGATCAAGCGCGGCACATTTTTCCCCGTAAGGGCCGACACGCCCACTACATTGTGAAATATTTCACGATTCGCGTAGGCGTCGTAAATCTCCTTGAACGCCGCGGGCGGCAGCAGGTCTATCTTGTTGATCACCGCGATTCGCGGCGCGGTGATTTCTTCGAGCAGTTTCAGGATGCGCGCGTCGCCGCCGCCCGCAAAGGGGGCACAGTCCGCGACGAACAGCACCGCGTCCGCATCGCGGAGCGTATCCACGGCCGTGCGCGTCATATAACCGCCGAGCTTGTTGCGCGGTTTGTGTATGCCCGGCGTGTCGATGAACACCATCTGCACGCCGTTTGCTTCGTCCTCGGAAAGCGCGGTGTATACGCCGAGAATGCGGTTGCGCGTCGTCTGCGGCTTCTCCGTGGCGATCGCGATCTTTTCGCCCGTAATGCTGTTCAAAAGCGTGGACTTGCCCACATTCGGCCGGCCTATTATGCCGACAAAACCCGACTTCATACGCGCCCCGTTCCGCCGGCCGCCGCGCAACGCCGCGCGTTCATCGCGTCAGCCGCAGGTCTTTCATGACGGCCTCCTCGCGCGCGCGCATTTCCGCGCGTTCCCCGCCCGAATCGTGGTCGTAGCCGAGCAGGTGAAAGACGCTGTGTACGAACAGGTAGACAAGCTCGCGCTCCGGCGAATGGCCGAAGTCGTCGGCCTGGAGCAAAGCTTGTTCCGAGCAGATCACGACATCGCCGATCGAGGCGTAGATATCTCCCGGAATCTCCGCGCGCGTGGCGTACTGCGGAAAGGAAAGCACGTCCGTAACGCGATCGATCTCCCTGTAGATGCGATTCAACTCGCGCATCTCGGCGGCGTCCACAAAGGTCACGCTGACCTCCATCTTCTCCGGATCAAAGCCCTCCCGCGCGGCGCAAAGACCGCCGGCCTCCCGCATGAGGCCGATCACCCTTTCCCCCGGCATCCTCTCGTCGCTGAATACTATGTTCATACACTTCCCCGTCTTACGCGCAAACGCGCGCCGCCCGTCAAACCTCGTCCTTATCCTGCGGATTGTCGCGTTCGTAGCGGTCATACGCGCCGATGATCTTGCGAACGAGCGCGTGCCGCACCACATCATTCTCTTTCAGAAAGCAAAACTTGATATCCTCTATGGGCGCAAGCACCTCGATCGCGTGTTTGAGTCCCGATTTCTTCCCGCGCGGCAGATCGATCTGCGTGATATCGCCCGTCACGACGGCCCGCGCGCCGGCGCCGAGCCGCGTCAGAAACATCTTCATCTGTTCCTTTGTCGTATTCTGCGCCTCGTCGAGTATGATGAAAGAACGATCGAGGGTCCGGCCGCGCATATAGGCCAAGGGCACGACCTCTATGTTCTCGCGCTCCTTGAGCCGCAACGCCGCGTCGCGGCCGAGCATTTCGTAGAGCGAATCGTAGAGGGGCCGCAGATAGGGATCGACTTTCTCCTGCAGGTCGCCCGGCAGAAATCCGAGGCGCTCGCCGGCTTCGACAGCGGGCCGCGCGAGTATGATCTTCTCCACTTCCTTGTTTTTGAAAGCGTTGATCGCCATCGCGACGGCGAGATAGGTCTTGCCCGTGCCGGCGGGTCCGATGCCAAAGACGATCTCATGCGCGCGTATGCTCCGCGCGTAGTCCGCCTGCCCCAGCGTCTTGGCCTTGATGGGCTTGCCGCGATGCGTGAAGCAGATGACATTCTTGTTCACCTTGTTCTCATGGTAGGAAAGGCCCTCCCGGCGCAGGCTGATCACGTAGTTCACCATCTGCGGGTCGAGCTTTTCGCCCGATTCGAGGATATCGATGAGTTCGGCGATCACCTCGGAGGCCTTGGCCGCTTCGCCGCCCGTGAGTACGATCCCGTCCTGCCGCTGCACGATATCCACATCGTAATTGTCGCGGAGGATCCGCAGGTTCACATCCAGATTCCCGAACAGGTCCTTTGTGATGTGATCGCGGTCGATCCGCATCGTTATTTCTTCTGCAATCAGGTTGTCCAAATTTCCCTTTCGTTCGCGCGCCGGCGGGAGGGGCACCCGCGCTGCGGTCAAAGAAAAATTGGAGCGCTCGGAAAGACCGAAACACTCCAACCATCGTCGCGCCGCAGTTCGGCACGGGCGCTTATTTCAGTATTTTTTGGCTTTCTTTCGCGCGGCTTCCGACTTTTTCTTCCTCTTCACGCTCGGTTTCTCGTAGTGTTCCCGCTTGCGCAGTTCCGACATAACGCCGTCCCGCGCGCAGGAACGCTTGAAGCGCTTCAGGGCGCTCTCCAAGCTCTCGTTTTCCCTGACGATTACCTGTGCCATCCGTACCCCACCTCCTTCTGGCGGATCCTTGCGTTGTATGCAACATTTGTATTATACATAAACGCGCGTGAAATGGCAAGAAAAATTCTGTTTTTGCGGCGTTTTTTTTGCTTTTTTTTGCTTGGCGTCAGCCGGCGCCCAAAACGCCCAAAAATTCAATTTTGGCTCCGTCCAAAATTGAAGCGCCAAAGGCGCACTTCAATTGTTGAACGGATGTTTTGAGGGGACAAGGGCTTTGCCCGCCGCCCCTCAAAACATAGGCGTCAGTGG
>JAITKU010000240.1 GCA_031278255.1 Eubacteriales Family XIII. Incertae Sedis bacterium
CCACTGACGCCTATGTTTTGAGGGGCGGCGGGCAAAGCCCTTGTCCCCTCAAAACATCCGTTCAACAATTGAAGTGCGCCTTTGGCGCTTCAATTTTGGACGGAGCCAAAATTGAATTCAGAAAGGAGAACGACATTGAGAAAAAGAATCAAAAAGGCCGCAGCCTTGCTTCTGGCGGCGCTGCTGGCGATTACAACGCAGGGCGGTTCGGCCTTCGCGTCCCTGCTGCCGCTGGAAACGGAAGGGAGTTTGAGCTTGGATTTGACGGCTTATCCGCTCTTCGAGCTGAGCGACTTTCCGGTGGCCGTACTGCTGGAAAAGTTGGATATCGATTCGGATCTGGAAACCATCGCGTGGGTGAAAAAATCCTATCAGTCCGACGATAAGGACGACTTCCGGATCGCGCAGCGCGACGGCACGATCGATCTATACCCGGAAAACAGCTACAGTAGCGAATATTGGCTGGAGTTGATCGTCGGCACGGGCGCGCAGCTCGACGCGGGCAACAAACGCTACCTCATCGATGTGACGGTCGGCGGATACGACGGGCTGTACGATTTCGCGCTCTATGCGCAGGACGACGACACGCGCGAGGAGGTATCCATCGTCGGTCTGCGTCACAGCGAGAGCGAGTCGAGGTACGATATCTCCGTTCCGGCGACCCGCGCGTATGACGCGGAATACTATCTGGGCCTGTCGCTTGGGTCTGATTTACAGAATGCCGGCTACGATGTGACGGTATATCGCGGACAATACGAAACGGCCGCCGAGGCGGCCGCCTCCGGTGAGGACGTGACGGCCGACGTCTGGGATCAAAACATGACGGTGCGCGACGCGGGCTTGAAGGACGCGTATTATTGGAGTAAGCACAACGGGTTTACGGCGGTGTTCAAAAAGAACGGCACGGTCGTGGGCGCGGACAGCTTTTGGCTGAACGTCGAACCGGCAACGAGCTCCGCTTACGTTGCCGGAATCTGGTCGAGTGGGGATTCTTCTCGCGAATATGCCAGCTACGACAGTAACAGCGAGTACGACGACGATCTCCCCGGCGAGATCACGACATTCAAGCTCTACAAGGAATATCCCGCAAGCGCGTCGTATTACGTGTCCTTGGTTTGCACGCACAATCATGAGCAGAGCACAGCGGACGAATACGTGAAGAAGGCGGTCGTCGGGCATTACGACACGGAGGAAGAAGCCGACGCGGCGGAAGACATAAAGGGCCTGCTGTTTCCCGACGAGCCGTGGTCGTCGAGCTCCTCCGGCGGCCATCTCGCGAACTACGGCGGCGCCGGCGTGGATTTCACGGTGTTCTTTACCGACGGCAGCGAGCCCGACAAGCTGACGGTAAAGGCCGTAAACGGCACGATGAGCCGCGCCGCCGCCAACCCTTACAACCCGGATATCTATTTCGATGTACAAAACGGCGTCTATGACAACACTAATACTGGCACTTATTTCAATACCTATCGTGTATCGCCGAACGACGATTCATACTACGCCAACGGCTACCAGACCCTGCTCGTAAGCGGCGCGGCGATCGATCTCACAGCCGTCAAGCCGAGCTTTACTGCGGGAGAGAAGATCGATGTACGCGCCAACGGAGAAAAACAAGAATCCGGTAAATCGGCGCAGGATTTCTCAAACGGCGCCGTTCCCTATTCCGCCTTCCCCGAAGACAGCCAAACGACGGCGCTGAAGAACTACCGCGTATCCGTCGTAAAGCAGGAAACGAACGGCGCGAAGCTCTTCGTCAACGGTCCGAGCGGCGTCGAAAGCTCGGAAAAGTCCGACGAAAACACGCGCGAGCTCTTCCTGACCGATCTTTACGAAAACCGCCACGACATCTTTATCGCCAATGTGGGCGACGCGGAATTGAAGGGCCTGAACGTGAAGCTTGAAGACGCGCAGAACGTCAAGCTGGACGAGTACTGGACCGTGGGCGGCGACCGGAACACCACGCTCGCGGCCTTTACGACCACGTATGTGAACACATCTCCTGTATACAATAAACTGCCCAATATCGCGAAGATCCGCCTGCTACCGGACGGCGACGGCACGGTCAGCGGCAAGCTGACGATCTCAGCGGAGGGGCAAGAATCGCGCGTCGTCTACCTCACGGGTATCGCGGGCAACCCCAAGATCCTCACCCAAGGTATATCCAAGGCGGTCAAATTCGTGCCCTACTCCTTCCTTCTGCAAACGAACAGCATGTACGACTGGACCGATGTCAGCTTCTCGCAGATATCCGGCCGTCTGCCGAACGGCGTCACGCTCAGGCCGAACGGCGAGGTCTACGGCGTGCCGACGGAAGCGGGTTCATTCTCCTTCACGGTCCGCGCGAGTTTTACACCCACGTCCGGCGCGCCCGAGGATCTCGATTTCACACCCGTCGAAGCGGACTTCACGCTGGAGGTCTTGGACAACACCGACGCCAACGTCGATGCGTCCACCGATCCGGGCTATGCGATCAGCCAAAGGGTCCCGCAGACGATCGCGACCTTGCAGGATTATGTTTTCGAGAGCATAGGCGAATTCGGCTTCTTCGTCGATTTCTGGATCGACGGTGACAAATTGACCGGCGGTGACGTCGATTACATGGCCGAAGACGGCAGCACCCTGATCACGATCCGCGCACAGACCTTCCGTCGATACGGCGGCGGCACACACACCATCGCGGCCGAATTCCGCGAGGGCGAGGACGACAGCGGAGAACTGAAGCGCGCCGCCCAAAACTACACGCTCGATTGGAGTGGCGACAACAGCAACAGCGGCGGATCGGGCGGAACCACGCCCACCGAACCCGCCGCCGCGACGCAGCCCGCACAGGATGGCGCGGCCGCCGCGCCGGCAAGCCTAGCCGACAGCTTTACGGACATACGCGGGCACTGGGCGGAGAGCTACATCCGAACGGTTGTCGAGCGGGAGCTCTTCAACGGCGTGAGCGCGACGCGCTTCGATCCGGACGGCACGCTTTCGCGCGCGATGCTCGTGACGGTGCTGTGGCGGCTCGCCGGCCGGCCGGCGCCCGGCGGCGGCGCTTCCTTCAGCGATGCGGGCGCGGGCGTCTGGTACAGCGACGCAATCGGCTGGGCGGCGGAAAACGGCATCGTGCTGGGCAATCCGGACGGCAGCTTCGGTACCGGCGACGACATAAGCCGTGAACAGATCGTGACGATCCTGTTCCGCTACGCGGAGCGCGCGGAAATGGACGTGAGCGGGCGCACCGAGCTCGGCGGCTTCCCCGATGCCGGCGCCCTGCCCGCGTGGGGCGCGGACGCCATGTCGTGGGCGGTGAACGCGGGTCTGATTCGCGGACGCGACGACGGCAGCCTCTCGCCGACCGACGGCGCGACGCGCGCGGAGCTCGCGACGATCCTCGTGCGATTTTTGGACCTCGCGGACGCCTCGGGCGTCTGATCCGAACCGAAGGCTTATCACGAATCGGGCAAGCCGCAGCCCCGAACGCGGCCAATACGGGACGGGACCGCTTCATTTCGAGGCGGCCCCGTCCTTTTGCCTTTTTCATGGCTTCAGCCGCTTCGGGACAGGCCCAAATTGAACGACGGCGTCAGTCCCCCGCCTCTACAGGAGGCCACTGAAAAAGTCGGCATTGGGCGCAGAACACATGGGGACGGTTCATTTGTGTAACACATACAATGTTGGAATTGCGCGA
>JAITKU010000243.1 GCA_031278255.1 Eubacteriales Family XIII. Incertae Sedis bacterium
CCACTGACGCCTATGTTTTGAGGGGCGGCGGGCAAAGCCCTTGTCCCCTCAAAACATCCGTTCAACAATTGAAGTGCGCCTTTGGCGCTTCAATTTTGGACGGAGCCAAAATTGAAACAGGGGGCGGGCGCGTCCCTTCCCCCGCGGGACCGATGCGCAAAATCGGTTCGCTTCTCGGTTCGATTCCCGATTTTGAACCGTTTTCGGACGCAAGGGAATCCCCGCAAAGCGCATTCTCAAAGCCTCGCGGGGACGATAAAGGCCCGGCGCGCAAAGCGCGCGCCGGCCCCACTTGCGCGGGACGCGCATTTGCTTTATAATTAAATCGTATGACGCCGCCGAACCGACCGTGAAATTGACGCAGGGTCTTTGTGAGGCTTTGACGCAGGCAAAAATTTGTTTTGGAGGGAGGATGATCCTTTGCTGCATAGTATATTACTGCAAAAGAATCTCATTGCCAACATAAAGGACGCGCTGTCGTCGGTCATGCCCATCACGATTATCGTACTCGCGTTGAATTTTACATTCACGCCCATGCCTTTCGCCGTGCGCGGACTCTTCCTGATCGGAGCGCTCTTTCTGATTCTGGGCATGGGCCTTTTTACGCTCGGCGCGGATATGGCCATGCTCCCCATGGGGGAATACATAGGCAGCTATCTGACGAAGAGCCGGAAGCTCGTGCTGATGCTCGCCACAGCGCTGCTCATGGGCACGATGGTCACTGTGGCCGAGCCTGATCTGCAGGTACTCGGCAGGCTGGCGCCGGGCATACCGGACACGATGTTGATCGTCGTCGTCGCCGGCGGCGTGGGCGTGTTTCTCGTTATCGCCGTGTTGCGCATCCTCTTTCAGCTCTCCCTGTCCTATATGCTCGTCGCTTTCTACGCCGTCGTTTTCGCGCTCAGCGTTTTCGTGCCGGACGAATTCCTGCCCATCGCTTACGACTCGGGCGGCGTCACCACAGGCCCGATCACGGTTCCTTTCATTCTCGCTTTCGGCGTCGGCATCTCGTCGGTGCGCGGCGGGAAGAGTTCGCACGACGACAGCTTCGGCCTCGTCGCGCTCTGCTCGATCGGTCCGATTCTGGCCGTTTTGCTGCTCGGGGTGTTCTTCAATCCGGGCGCCGCGCCGGCCTCCGTCTACGAGATCAGCAACGCGACGGACGCCCGCGCCCTCATTCGCATGTTCGGGCACAGCCTCCCGCATTACTTCGCGGAGGTCGGTTTGGCTCTGATGCCGATCGTGGCGTTCTTTCTCCTGTTTCAGATCTGCGCGCTCCGCCTCCCCGCCACGCAGATGATCAAGATGGGCGTGGGGATCGCATATACCTTTTGCGGTCTCGTCCTCTTTCTCACGGGCGTCAACGTCGGCTTCCTCCCCGCGGGCGCTTTCATCGGCGAATACATCGCCGGGCTTTCATACGCTTGGATCCTGATCCCTCTGGGACTCATCCTCGGCTATTTCATCGTGGCCGCCGAGCCGGCCGTCCACGTACTCAACGACCAGATCAAGGACATGACGGGCGGCGCCATATCGGGGAAGGCCCTGCTCGCCTCGCTGTCGGTCGGCGTTTCGGTTTCCGTCGGTTTGGCCATGTGCCGCATATTATACAACATCGACATACTGTTTTTCCTGATCCCGGGATACGGTCTCGCGCTCGCCCTGACCTTCTTTACGCCCAAGATATTCAGCGCCGTCGCTTTCGACTCGGGCGGCGTGGCCTCCGGCGCCATGACAGCCACATTCCTACTGCCTTTCACCATCGGCGTCTGCAGCAGTTTGGGCGGCAACGCGCTGCGCGACGCTTTCGGCCTCGTCGCGCTCGTCGCCATGACACCCCTGATCACGATCCAGATCATGGGACTGATCTACAAATACAAGCTCGGCAAGACGGAAAAAGAGGAACGCAGCGAAATGGGAGAACCGCAGGACATGCCCGATTATACGGATTGGGAGCGTTTTGAATCGGAGGAAGAGAATTATGCGCCGCACGTCCTGATGCCCGAGGTGGATGACGAATACGTCGCAAGCCCCGAATGGCTCAGGGTGGCCTATGAGGACAAGCTCCACGATGTAATCGACGACAATGACTATATCGATTTCGACGCCGGGGAACAGGATGACGCGAGCGGCGGCCCTAAGAAGCGCGGCAAAGCGCAAAAACCGTAAATCTTTGCCGCGTCGAGCGAAAAATACAATTGACATCGGCGCTTCGATAATGAATAATAGGTATCAACACAGCATATCGTATTGAAGGAGGATTGCAAAAGGCCATGTCAGAGTCTTTAAACCCCGACGCGCTTACCATGGTCAAGGCGGTGGGCCTGAACCAAATCCAAGACACATTCAAGCGCGTTGAAATCCTGTTTACCATCGTGGCCGGCGGACAGGGCGATGCGGTCGTCAAGTCGCTGCGCGAATGCGGCGTCACGTACAACCTCACGTCCGTGGGATACGGCGCGGCCGCGCACCGGTTCACCGATTTTCTGGGCTTCAACGATCTGGATAAGGATATCGTGATCAGCGTTGTAACGAAAGATCGCGTCCGTGACATACTCAATATGCTCCTGTACAAGTTTGACATCGACAAGCCCGACAAGGGTATCGCTTTCACCGTTCCCATTTCCGGCGTCAGCGGTCCCTTGGCGCTGAAATACATCTCGGGTTTTGTCCACACATGACCGGGCACGCGATACGGGGGATTTTGCGGGAAACACGCAGGGCGCGCGGCATTTGCCGGCGATAGGAGGATCGCATGTCGGATAATGCAAAATTTGAATTCACCTTGATACTTACCGTTGTGAACAGAGGCTTCGCCGATACGGTGATCAACGCGGCGCAGGAGGCCGGCGCCAGAGGCGGCACGATCTTCTACGCGAGGGGGACGGGCGTACACGAGGCGGAGAAGTTTTTCGCCATCCCGATACAGCCGGAAAAAGAGGTCGTCATGACGCTGGTCCGGAAAGAGGCGACGCGGCATATCATGGAGCATATCGTACGGGCGGCCGGTCTGCGGACGGAGGGCAAGGGACTCGCGATCGCCCTGCCGGTCAGCAACGTCGCCGGCATCTCGGCCTACAGCGAAAACCTCTCCTGCGAAACGGATAAAACCGAATAGGGCGGGCGATCCGCCGCGCCGCAGCGGTGAAATCGATGAACATTGCCCTAAAAAGCGGATTGACTTATTGATAAAGGATATCGAACGCGACGGAGACAGCGGCATCGGCAAGCCCGAACATCTGAAATACGAGTGTCGGGACCGCCGAAGCCGCTTTCGTTTCATGATACAATAACCGCAGAAAGCGCCGAGCGCAGCGCGCGCGAGGGAAAGGGAGAATATGGCGGGGATCGACGGGGAAAAACGCAGGCGACAATGCGAAAACGAAAGGTTTAAAAGGACGCAACTGAAATCCATCGATCTGTTCGCGGGCATCGGCGGAATCCGCTTGGGCTTTGCGCAGGCTTTCAAAGACGCCGCGGAGACCGTATTCGTGAGCGAATGGGACCCGCACGCGCAAAAGACCTATCGCGCGAATTTTCACGATGCCTTTGAAATAAGCGGCGATATCACCGCGACGGATGAAAAAACCGTTCCGCCCTTTGACATCTGTCTCGCGGGCTTCCCCTGCCAAGCGTTCAGCCTCGCGGGCCGAAAACGCGGCTTCGGGGACGATTACAAGGGCCTGTCCAGAGGCACGCTCTTTTTCGACGTCCTCCGGATATGCGCCTACCGCAAACCCGCGGTGATCTTCTGCGAAAACGTCAAGGGACTGACCATCCACGACAAGGGCCGAACCTTCAAGGTAATCGTCGGCGCCTTGGCGGAATTGGGATACACGGTCTTTCACAAGGTACTCAACAGCAAGGATTTCGGCGTGCCGCAGAACCGCGAGCGCATATACATCGTCGCATTCCGGTCGGATTTGCGTGTGGATCGATTCGACTTCCCCGCCGCCTCCGGCACGGCGCGGACCATAGGCGATATATTGGAAAGTTCACCTGTTTCTTCAAAATATTACCTCAGCGACGTCTACTTGGACACCCTGCGGAAACATCGGGCCAGACACGAGGAAAAGGGGCACGGCTTCGGGTATGCGATACGCGATCCGAGCGGCATAGCGGCCGCCATCGTCTGCGGCGGGATGGGGCGCGAACGGAATCTCATCGTCGATCACAGAATCAGCGACTACACGCCCGTCACGCACATCAAGGGCGCGATCAACCGGGAGGACGTTCGCAAGATGACCCCGCGCGAATGGGCGCGGCTGCAGGGCTTCCCGGATTCTTTCCGTCTGCCCCTCGCGGACGCGCACCTGTACAAGCAGCTGGGCAACAGCGTCACGATCCCCGTGATCCGCGCGATCGCGGAGAAGATCAAGGAAGCGCTCG
>JAITKU010000017.1 GCA_031278255.1 Eubacteriales Family XIII. Incertae Sedis bacterium
GCCGCATCGACAGAGCCCGGATATGTATGCAAAAGGTCCGCGCGCGGCAAAGGCGCGCGGAACCGCATTCAACGATATTTGTCCATTGTGGCTTTGTTGATCTCAAGGGGCACGGACGCACCCGCAGGCAGAAGGCTCCCGTAGGTCCTGCCTT
Source organism: Eubacteriales Family XIII. Incertae Sedis bacterium (assembly GCA_031278255.1). Taxonomy (GTDB): domain Bacteria; phylum Bacillota; class Clostridia; order Peptostreptococcales; family Anaerovoracaceae; genus JAITLA01. The sequence continues at coordinate 155 of JAITKU010000017.1, forward strand.
CCATCTTCGCGGCCCATTCCGCCTTCGCCCTCTGCAAAAGCGCGTCGTTTTCCAGAAAATCCGCGGCGGCCGAGGCCAAGACCCGCCCCGCCTTGTCGAGGGTTTTTTCTCCGTGGCTGCCGCCGGCGCAGGCCGCCACCATCCAGTTGTGCCAACCGGGACCGGGGCCCAAATTGAGGATCAGGATGCCGTAGGGCGCCACCCAGCTGTATTCCGCGGCGTCGGTCACGGCCATCGCCGCGGAAACGGGAGGCGGGACCGCAGCGGCCCAAAACGGCGCCTGCCCTTCCTCTTTCTGCATTTCCGCGACGAAGGCCTTTTCCTCCGCCGTGAACGCCACGTCCCCCTCGGCGATCAGGTTTTCGTACAAAACCCCGGCGACGGTTTCATTGGGGATCATCTCATGCGTCGCCGTGATGTATTCCTTCGTCACCGTCGTGCCCGTGGCCAAGGCCGCGCCCTCCGCGCAGGCGTCGACGCGCCCGATGATCGCGGTGACCAGCTCCGCGGTCGAGAATCGGCCGATGCACCAGAGCGTCGCGCGATCCGGCACGACGCTGGCGAATTCGGGCCCCGTGTCGGAGAAGGTGTAGTTGATCGTATGCGCCGCGGTTTCGGAGGGCCCCGGCGGATAATGCTCGCGCAGCAGCTCGATTGCGTGCGCCTGCAGGATCGCGGCGTCGAGGGCGCTTCTGCCGTGCCAAGGGGCGTTGCCGTGGGCGGTCCGCCCGCGGTAGTGATATTTTACGTTGAAATACGCGGGACAGGTGACATAATGCGCCGAGCTTCCCGCCCAAGGGTGCCAGTCTAGGATGAGGTCCACGCCGTCGAACACCCCCGCGCTCCCCATGAAGGGCTTGCCAATGCACAGTTCCTCCGCGGGCGTTCCGAAGATCTTGATCGTCCCCGAAAACCCGCGCTTTTGCATGGCGTCCCGCAGGGCGCAGGCCGCGAGAAGGGCCGCCACGCCAAGGAGATTGTGGCCGCAGCCCTGCCCCGGCGCGCCGGGGCGGATCGCCTCCTTGTGCGGCGACACCTTCTGCGACAGGCCGGGAAGCGCGTCGTATTCCGCGGAAAAGCCTATGACGGGCCGCCCCTCGCCAAAGGTCGCGACGTAGGCCGTCGGCATGCCCGCGACGGGGCTTTCCACGCGGAAGCCCCGCTCCCGCAGAAACTCCGTATGCAACCGATGCGCCTCGTATTCCTCCATGCCGAGCTCCGGCTTGTCCCATATGGCCTTGGAAAGCTTGTGATACGCGTCGCGGTTTTCTTCGATATAGGCCGCGATGCAGCGTTTGATCTCGCTTTGCATAACTTCCGTTCCCCCTTTTTTTGACACGCGCCGGCATGCGTCCCCGGCGCGCGCCGCAAAGTCAAGCCCTTAGGCTTGCAATCTGTCCGTCTGCTTCGACGGGCCCTTCTTCAGGAAACCGCTCAGGTCGTAGCCGCCCATGACGGCGACGATGATCGTGATGACGATGCTGTTGATGATCGAGAGCCATACCGTGAACACGCCGGCGAAATTCACTTGGAACACGAACACGAGGAAATAGTGCAACGCGAACAGAACGATGACGAGGATCCACGCGAGCTTGCTGAGGGACGTTTCGGCGCTGAAGAAACCGAAGAAACCGGGTTTCTCCGGGGTTCCCGCCTCTATCATCGCCTTCTTCAGCGAAACCCCGAGGGTTGCGAAGCTCGTCGCCTCCACCCTGCTGTAGTCCGGCTTCGTCGCGAGGCTGACGATGATCATGACGGGCACGGACACAAAGATACCGACGTGCGCGGCGTGCAAGCCGAACACGAGGTTGCCGGGGCTGCCCGTGGTCGCCCACGCGTACATGGCCCAGCCTATCGACGATACGCCGCCGAGGATGATCGACGCGAGCGCGCCGGCCGAGGTGGAGCGCTTCCACCACCACGCGCTGATGATGGAGGCCAAGAGGCCCGACAACGCGAGGGCCTGCGCCAGCACCCAGAGCGGCACGAGGATGGGCAGCCACAGCGCGCCCGCTATGCCGCACAGCGTCACAATCGCGACCGAGATGCGGCTCGCCCGCAGCTTCTGCTGATCGGTGGCGTTCTTGTTGATGGCCTTGTTGTAGATGTCGTTGGTCAAAACGGTCACGCCGTTCATGACGAAGGAGGAACCGCAGGAGATGACGGTCATCAAAAGACCCACGACGAGGAAGGTGCCGATGCCGATCCCGGATTCGTTCAACGCGATGTAGGAATAGATGCCGTCGGCCGAGAGTCCCTCCGGCAAAACGAGGTTGCCGGCCGTGACGGCGACGGCGATGAACATGCCGGCCAGAAATACGAGGAAGCCGTAATAGGTGGCGCCGAGCGCGACCTGCGCATTCTGCGCAACGCGCGGCGACTCGCCGATGTAGGCCCACATGTAGGCCCACGGATCCACGAGATAGAACAGGCACATCGTCAGGAACCACACGCTGAACTGGCTGAAGGTAATCTGGAAGCCGTTCACGAAATTCGAAGGAAGCATGCTGTAGAACGCGTCCACACCGACGGATGTGCCGCCGGCCAGCTTGATGGCCACGATGCAGATAAGGACAATCGAAATCGACTGCAGGATGGCTTGGATCCACTGCGTGACAATCGCCGAATACTGCCCGGCCGTGACCAGATAAGCGAGGATGACCACGGCGGAGAGCAGCACGCCCACCCACATGGGCCAACCGAAGGCCACGTTCAGCACGACCGCGATGGCGAGGTACTGCATGCCCGTGATGAAGGCCGGGCGGAAGAAGGACATGATTGCGGCGGGTACGCGCACGCTCTCGCCGTAGCGGGCACAGAGGAAGTCCGTAACCGTGACCGCGCCGGTCTTGCGACCGAAGTGATTCAGTCTGCGCGCGAAGAGCAGGACGAAGAAGGTGAGGCCGAGGCTCGGCAGGATGCCGACCCAGATGCTGCTCATGCCGCCCGCGTAGCCGTAGCCCACCCAGCCCGACACGCTCGATCCGCCGATTGCGCCGCCCAGATAGGCCGCGAACATGAGCCAGAACGGCGCCTTGCGCCCGCCGAGCATGAATTCCTCGGAGGTGGTCGTGAGCTTGCGGAACTGAATGCCCATAATGATAAAGACAATACAAAGAATGACCAAGATGATACCGCTGAGAGAAATAACAGACATTTTGCTGCACTCCTTTCTCTGTTTCCGAACGCGCCGCAACGCATTGCCGCGCGCGGGAGCGCGCTTTCTTAGGCGCTTCGGAAGGATCGAAATAACGACGGCGGACGCATACGAAGCCCCTGCGGAATTCGCGGGCCGTTTCCGCGGGCGGGGATCCGCCGACATGTTCCCCTCAACATGATTACATACTACTAACGCAAGAACCATGCCGGTTCAAAAATGTTGGGAATCGGCGGTTTTTACAAATCCTTCGCATATGCGTCCGCCACGTTAAGTCAAAGGAACTTGGCGCGATTGTCGCATATCATGCGATTTCGAACTATCCCGATAAGTCAAAATAAATCGCTTAATTCAATTGTACTTACACATCACATGTTCAGCAGCCTGCCCTGCGTATCCGCAAGGTATTTCTTGATCTTTCGATAGGCGTTTGTTTGGCTCGTATTGAGGATTTTGGCGATCTCGTAAGAACTGCCGCCGTTTTTCGCGGCAAGGTGGAAGAGCTGGCGCTCCGTTTCGTTCAGCGCGTCCTGCAAGGGCATGATCCCGCGAACCAGCACGGCGGCGCTCTCCCGTTCGCCGAACAGGCCACCGCCGATTATTTCATCGCTCGGGATATCGCTCGGATCGATCTCCCCGCTGAACAGAATCACCATGAGCTCCACGAAATATTCCAGCTGGCGCACGTTGCCGGGCCAAACCCAGCCGTACATGGCGCTTACAAGCGCGTCGGAAAAACGCGTCCGCTTTCCGTGCTTCGCGTTGAAGAAACGCAGGAAGTGGTCGATCAGCAAGGGGATGTCATCCGGCCGTTCGCGCAGCGGCGCGATGTGGATGGGAAAGAGATTCAGGCGATAGTAGAGATCCGCGCGGAATGCGCCGGCCTCGATCAGGCTCACCAGGGAGTGGTTGGTCGCGGCGATAATCCGCACATCGACCTCTATCTCCTTGAGGCCGCCGACGCGCGTCACGCGCTTGTCCTGCAGCACCTTCAGCAGCTTCGCTTGCAGGGGAAGCGCCAGGTCGCCAATCTCGTCGAGCAGCAGGGTCCCCCCGTGCGCGGTTTCCAAAAGCCCCGGCTTGCCACCCGTCTTGGCGCCCGTGAACGCGCCCGAGGCGTAGCCGAAAAATTCCGATTCGAAGAGCAGCTCGGGGATGCTGTTGCAGTTCACCTCCATCAGGCTTTTGTCCTTCCGCGCGCTCTGCGCGTGGATGTAGCGCGCCAGCAGGCCCTTCCCCGTCCCGGATTCCCCCGTGATCAGCACGGTGCAGTCGGTTTCGGCCGCCTTTTCCGCCATTTCGATCACGGCGCGCATTTGCCCGCCGAGGCAGACGATCTCGTCCGCGGCGCGCGGGACGGAACGCGTAAAGTGCCTCTCCCGCGTCATCCCGAGATAATGTTTCAGGCGCTCGTATTCCTCGATGCTCTTCGCGTTCGTGACGATCATCTCCGGCACCCCGTTTTCGTCGAAGATCGGAACGCCCGTCGTGATCCATTGCATGGTGCGGCCGGCCTTGTTGACGACGTGCTGCAAAATCGTCAGGGTCTTGCCCTCGCGGATGATCATCGGCGTTATGACGGGTCGGATGATCCCGCGGTGTTCGAATTCGCCCACGGGCAGATTGACGTATTCCGACGCCGCGTCGGCGGAAGGCCTCACAAAGGCGTCGTTTACGAAGATGGTGACGCCCTTGCCGTCGGCCACAAAGATGCTGTCGGCGGAAAACTTCAGGATCTTCAGGAGTTTTGCCTCGTTCTCCGCAATCGCGTCGATCAGGGCGCACAGCTCCGTCGCGGTATGGTACGCGTCGCGATAAAAAATCCGATTCTTGGCATAGTGCTCGCCGCCCAAGGGTTCCGCCCGCTTCGCGGCCGCCGCAAGCTTCTCGACAAGCCTCTCAAGGATACGCCGCATCGCGGTCCGCCTATGCACAACGCCGCAGGGCTTGTCATCCGCGTCCAAGATCAGCAGGGCCTCCTCGTGCGCGAAGTCGCGCAGGTCCACCGCGTCGTCCCGGTGGCGCGTCACGAAGGCGCAAGGGATGGGCAGGCGCTTTTCACGGGTCTGCCGCACGCCCGCGGCGATGGCCCGAAGCAACGCGCGCTCCGTCAGATAAGCGAGCGCGGCCCCCCTCGAAACGCGGACCGGCACCGTCGCACAGGCATCATCCGCCTCCGCAAAGGCCGCGACGGCCGCGTCGACGGCGCCGTCCTCGTCCAAGACAATCGCATCCCGCAGGGCTTCGACAATTTCTCCGTACTTCATCACGGCCTCCATTTTCATACGAAGCGCGTTCTGTCAAGTACCACAGCTTCCAGTATACCGCATCTCGCGCCGCCGCGCAAGCCGAAAACACAGGAAAAGGCACCGGAAGTCTTTCGCGAAATCTTCAAAATTTGCAAAATTTTCAACCGGCAAAAACAGGTCAAAAACACAAGGGCTCGCAAAAAAACAACTTGCATCCCCCCACGCCTTGCGGTATAATGATGTACGGCGAAAAACGCGCGCACGGCACGATGCCCCGCCTCCGGCGGAAGGGGTTTTCGGCCGGTCCGCGCGCAGACATGCAATACGGGGAATTAGCTCAGCCGGGAGAGCGCGTGGTTCGCAATCACGAGGTCAGGGGTTCGATCCCCCTATTCTCCACCAATGGAATATTATAGGAACACCTATTATTTCAACGGCGGCTTCGCCGTAACGGTGTGCTTATAATCAAAAGACAAACGATGGGTTTATGAAAATAAGCCTTGTCGTTTGTTTTTATTTTGGCGAAGCAAAGTAACACAACGGGAACACAACGGGGACGGTTCTTTTGTGTTGCAAATCAAATCATTGTGCCGTATAATACAAATATGGCGAGAAAACCAAGACAAGAAAGCGGCACGGGCGTTTACCACGTGATGATGCGCGGAATCAACCGGCAGAACACCTTCGAGGAAAAATCCGATTGCGCACGGTTTCTCGAAACACCGGCCGAATGCGGCACAAAAGAACCGTCCCCCTGTGTTTCATAAGTACATCGCCGGTCAGCGTTTGAACATATCGAAAATCCTTGCAAAACGGACGGGCTTATTGTACAATCGTTACAGAGGAACCTTATTTGACTGCGTTTTGAAATATCCATAATCGAGTAGACCGCCCTATTGGTTTTCAAACGCATGAAAGGAGAAAACACAATGAACAAGAAACATCTGAACGTCAAGACCATAACCATCCCGGTACTGACGGCCTACATGGTACTATTGGCGGCGGGAAACACATTTGCGGTAAACTTGAGCGATGAG
>JAITKU010000030.1 GCA_031278255.1 Eubacteriales Family XIII. Incertae Sedis bacterium
GGATATGAGATCCGACCACTTGTTAACGTTGGATGTCGCTTCCAACTGCTTGGACGCGGTGTCCTTGTTCGTGATCGTTTCGCTCGTCGCAAGCTGCTGTATGCTGTTCACATAGCTCTTGCCCGCGACCGCGCTCGAGGTGGCCGTGGCCGTGAAAGCCGTGGTATCCGTAGGCAGGGTGGCGCGTATCGTGTTGAAGAGGCTTTGGCTCTTGAAGTTGGTCGCCGACAGGCTGTTGAAATACTTGTCGCGAAATTCCATCAGCGCCTTTGTGACGGAACGGTAGGCGCTCTGCTTCCACTCCAGCTTTTGCAGACTCTGTTCCTGCTTTGTGACTTTCAGCCTGCTCGCCGCCGTGATCTTCAGGATCATGCTGTCTATGTCCATGCCGGAAGCGAGTCCGCCTACGCCGGTCTTTGTCGTTATGCTGCTTGAGACCGATCCTACAGTCGCCATAATAAAAATCCTCCTTATTGCTTGTCTTTTTTCCGCCCGGCTTTGTCGCTGCTCGTTCGGGGCTTGCTTGCGTACTCTTGTACGCGCGCTTCGCCCCTCATTCGCGCTTCGCGCCGGACGGAAAAAATCCTGCGCAATACTTCCTTGCACTTGGTTTTTTTCCGCCCGGCTTTTTATTTACGGGCCGCGCGAAAAAAATCCCGCAATTTTGTCATCCCTGACGCAATGGGACAGTTCCGATATTTCTTCAATTTATATTATCGACGGATTCCGGCAGAACTTGAGCGATTACAAAAAAATATTCTCCGGTCTTTGCAAGAAAACCGCCTCGGGGGCGGATGCGGCTCAAGGCGTCCGCGGCGGCGCGGCGCGCCTGTTATTTCTGATAAACGGAGGGCATGACATAGCGAAACCTATGCGTGCAACCCGACAGCGATTCGCTGTGGCCGATGAGCAGATAACCGCCCGGAACGAGCCAGTCATAGTATTTGTTGATCAGGGTGTTTTTTGTCGGAATATCGAAATAAATCATGACATTGCGGCAGAAAATAGTTTGAAATTGTTTTTTAAACGAAAATTTGTCCAGCAGGTTGAAACGTCGGAACGTGAGACCCTTTTTCAATTTATCGTTGACGGAATACTGGTTTTCGTCATAGGAAACGAAATACTTCTTCACCCATTCGGGGGGCATTTCATGGAAATCGCTCTTGGGATAGAGGCCTTTCTTCGCGACCGCGAGCGCCCTGTCGGAGATGTCCGAGGCCAGAATGGTGTGATCCCAGCCCGCGGCGGCACTGCCCAAGTATTCAAGCGTCAGGAGGACCAGGGTGTAAGGTTCCTGCCCCGTGGAGCAGCCGGCGCACCAAACGCGCAGGTCCTTCGTGTGCAGTTCCTTGTCGATCCAAGGCAGTATGGTGTTTCTGTAAAAATCGAAATGCTCACGTTCCCGCATGAAATAGGTGTAATTCGTGGTCAGCCTGTTCAGCAGCGTGACCAGTTCCTCGCCGGTTTTGTCGTTTTTCGCGAAAGCGAAGTAATCGCCAAAGCTGTCGTAGCCCAGACTCGGTATGTAATTGCCGAGGCGTCCCTCGACCAGCGCCCGCTTCTTGCGCAAATCCACGCCGTAATTGTCGTGTATGAACGCGACCAGTTCGGTGAACTCGTTGTCTTTGATCTTCAGCATAAATATCTCACTGTTGCCTTTCCCGCAATCGCCGTTCAATTGTCAACGCAACAAACCCTAATACTGCGTGAGTATGCGTTGTATGTCCAGTATCAAACTGATACTGCCGTCGCCGAGTATTGTACAGCCGGCGATGCCGGAGGCTTTTACATCGTACCAATTGAGGTAACTCGGGAGCGGCTTGACGACGACCTGATGTTTGCCGAGCAGCTTGTCCGCGAGAATGCAGGCCAGTCTGTCGCCGGAGTCCACCAGCAGCAATATCCCGTCCACGACGCTCTCGATACAGCCCTCGATGTTGAATATCCTGTGCAGGCGTATGATCGGGTAGGCCGCGCCGCGTATCATGATCATCTCGTTGCCGTCGGGGTCCGAAAGGAGTTGATTCTCCACGGCTTTGAACGATTCGCGGATGTTCACGATCGGGATGGCGTAGGTGTTGCCGCCCGCCTCGATCTCCATGCTCGCGATGATGGCGAGCGTCAGCGGTATCTTGAAATAGACGGTGGTGCCTTGGCCCTTGACGCTCTCGATCGTGACGGCGCCGCCGATCTTCTCGATGTTCTTCTTCACGACATCCATGCCGACGCCCCGGCCGGAGAATTCCGTCACCTGTTCCTTTGTGGAGAAGCCGGGCAGCATGAGGAGGTTGAAAATCTCCTTTTCGCTGTATTCGCTCTCGGACTTTACGAGGAGGCCGCGGTCGCGCGCTTTTGAGAGGATGTAATCGGCGTCGAGACCCTTGCCGTCGTCGCTCACGGAGATCAGGATATCCCCGCCGACGTTCTGCGCGGAAAGCACGATGTTGCCCACGGGCGGTTTGGGGGTGGCCGCGCGGTCGGCCCTGGTCTCTATGGCGTGGTCCATCGCGTTTCGGACGAGGTGCATCAGGGGATCGCCTATGGCGTCTATAATGGTCTTGTCCACCTCGGTGGTTTCGCCCTTGAGCGTGAGTTCCACATCCTTATCGAGCTGCTTGCCCATATCGCGAACGATACGGCGCATCTTCTGGAAAGTCGTCGCCACGGGCATCATGCGGACCGACATGACCGTGTCTTGTATCTCGTCCGTCAGCTTCCGAAGCTGGCGGGCCGCCTTGTGGAAGTTTTCGAGTTCGAGGTCCGCCAGATCCGGGCTGCCCGACACCATGGACTCGGTGATGACGAGTTCGCCGACGAGGTTCATCAGCACGTCGAGCTTGTTCAGATCGACGTTGATGAGGTTCTGCTTGGTCGGCTTGTGTTCGGCGCGATCGCCGTCCGCGGCGTTTTTTTCGGCCGGCTTGGGGGCTTGCGTCTGCGGCGCGGGCTGTGCCTGCGGCGCGGTCTGCGCGGCCTGCGGCTCTTCGGTCTTTGCGATCTGCGGCGCGGGCTGTGTCTGCGGCGCGGGGGAGGCCGACTGCGTCTGCGGCGCTTCCTCGTCCGGCATGGCGCTGATGAAAGACACGGTATCGACGGAGAGCGTCGCCTTGGCGTGTTCCTCCACCTCTTCGCGCGTCAGGGCCGTCACATAGGTGCAGAAAAACCCGCGTTCCTTGATGATATCGGCCGCGTCGGGATTCCCCTCCAGATCGTCCGGTATGATGCGGAGGACCTCGCCCATCGTTTGCAGCTTGCTGACGAGCATGAACGCGCGGATGTTTTCCATCTGGCAATCCTCGGTGAAATAGACGTGCAGATGAAACAGGCTCTCGCCGTCGAGGAGTTCCGCGGACGTTTCGTCCGCGGCCTTTTGCGGCTGAGCGGACGCCTCCGGCGCTTTCGGCCCGGCCTCCGGCTTTGCGGCGGTTTCGGCGCCGTCTTTCATCGCGGCGATCAGCCCGAGTATCTCATCGACCAAGGGCGGTTTTTCGTCCGAAAGATCGTTGCCCTGCTGTATCTTATCCACCTCGGTCTTGAGGAAATCGGACACGCGCAGCACGAGATCGAACAGCACCTCGAAATAATCGTCATCGACGCCGCCGCGTTCCCGGACGATGAAGAACAAATCCTCCAGCTTGTGGGAGACTTCGGCGATGATGTTGAAAGACATCATGGCGGAGGAACCCTTGATCGTGTGCATTGTGCGGAATATTTCGTTTATGTTGTCTTGTGAGAGGTTCTTGTCATGCTCGGACTGCAGCAATATTTCATCTAACTGTTCCAGCAGTGTGGTCGATTCAAACAGGTACAGTTCCAGCATGGAATCGTTGGTATCATAATCGCTCATTCTTGCCTCCATCGGCAGCCTTTCGGCCGTTTACAGATCGCAGTGGGGAAATCGTTCACATTCTATTCTGTATTTAATTTTATCATATTGTTCCTCAAAAATCAAAAACATAAATCGTGACAGCACCGATTTTTGCGGATATATAAAAATTCGCCTGTGAATGTAAAAAAAATCGAAAAAATTTAAAACGGCACTTGATTTTGCGACGGACAGAACATATAATGCTATATAAGTGGCAAATGAACGGCAGCGGTCCCGCGCGCG
>JAITKU010000047.1 GCA_031278255.1 Eubacteriales Family XIII. Incertae Sedis bacterium
TATATCATATACTCCGGGCGTACCAGGGCGTCGAAAGTTTCTTCCGTCAAAACGCCGAGTCGCACGGCTTCAGCCTTGAGCGTCGTGCCGTTCTCATGCGCGGCCTTGGCGATCGAGGCGGCCTTGTCGTAGCCGATCACCGGCGTCAGACAGGTGACGAGCATTAACGAATCGTCGAGATGCCGCTTGATCACCGCCTCATTCGGCCGTATGCCGCGCGCGCAATGCGCGTCGAACGAGGCCGCCGCGTCGCCGAGCAGACGCACGGACTGAAGCAGGTTGTAGGCGAGAACGGGCATGTATACGTTCAGTTGGAAATTCCCCTGTGACGCGGCCAAACCCACGGCAACGTCGTTGCCCATGACCTGACAGCAGACCATCGCAAGGGCCTCGCATTGCGTCGGATTGACCTTGCCCGGCATAATGGAGCTGCCGGGTTCGTTCTCCGGTATGGAAAGCTCGCCGAGGCCGCAACGCGGTCCGCTCGCGAGGAGCCTGACATCGTTCGCGATCTTCATCAGATCGGCGGCGAGCGCTTTCAGCGCCCCGTGCAGATGAACGAGCGCGTCCTTGCTCGTCAGCGCGTGAAATTTGTTTTCGGCCGTTTCGCAGTCGATCGAGATGAGCGCGCCGATCCGCTCGGCCGCCAAGCGTCCGAAATCGGGATGCGCGTTCAGCCCCGTGCCGACGGCCGTACCGCCTATGGCCAGCTTGCGCACGGGGACAAGCGCGCCCTCTATCATACGCCGCGTTTCCGTAAGCATGGCGCGCCAAGCGCCGATCTCCTGTCCGAGCGTCAAGGGCGTCGCGTCCTGCAAGTGGGTGCGCCCGATCTTGACGATCCCCGCGTAGCTTTCGGACAGCGCCGCAAAACTCTCTTCCAGACGCGCGAGCCGCGGCAACAGGAAGCGCGTGACCTCCGTGAGGGCCGCCGTGTGCATGGCCGTCGGAAACACGTCGTTGGAACTTTGGCCCTTGTTCACGTCGTCGTTCGGATGCAGACCCGTCATGTGCGCGATGACCTCATTCACATTCATATTGGTCTGCGTACCGCTTCCGGTCTGCCATACGGAGAGCGGAAACTGCTCGCCGCGCCCCGCGGAAAGGTCCCGCAGGATCGCGTCGCAAGCCCCCTCGATGGACTCCGCCTTTTCGGGCGCGAGAACGCCGAGCGCGCGATTCGCCTGCGCGGCCGCTTTCTTCACGATCACGAGCGCTTCGATGAGCGGGAGCGGCATCCGCTCTTCGCCGATCTTGAAATGCGTCAGGCTGCGCTGTGTCTGCGCGCCCCACAGCTTATCGTTTTCCACCGAAACCTCGCCCATCGTGTCCCTCTCCGTGCGAAAACGCGAGGTGTTTTCCGCGCTCATGCCCGGTTCCAGGCGCGCGCCACGGCCTCCGCCACGGCGTCCGCGACCGTCTCGTCGAACGCGCCGGGGAGGATGTAGTCCGGGCTTAACTCGCCCGGCTTCACCACGTCCGCCAGCGCGCGCGCGGCGGCAAGCTTCATTTCCTCCGTGACGGCTTTGGCGCGGGCCGCAAACGCGCCCTTGAACACGCCCGGAAAAGCGAGTACGTTGTTGATCTGATTCGGAAAATCGGAGCGCCCCGTACCGACGATCGCGGCCCCCGCGGTCTTTGCCAAAAGCGGCATGATCTCCGGCTCCGGATTCGACATCGCGAATATGATGGGGTCCTTGTTCATGGACGCGACCATATCCTCCGTCAGAAGCCGCGGACCGGACACGCCTATGAAGAGATCGCGGCCCGCCGTCGCCTCGACCAAGCCACCCCTAAGATCCCCCTTGTTTGTGATTTCAAGCAAGTCGATCTTGTATTCGGAGAGCGTGGACAGTCTGTTCGGGCTGAGGATCCCCTCGCTGTCGCAGACTACGATATCGCGGAGTCCGAGGGCGAGCAACATCTTCGTTACGGCCGTGCCGGCCGCGCCCGCGCCGTTGATCACGGCCTTGACGCTTTCCAAGGGCTTTTCGAGCAGCTTGCAGGCGTTGATCACAGCCGCGGAAACCACGATGGCCGTGCCGTGCTGATCATCGTGAAAGACGGGTATATCGAGCTGTTCCCGCAGTCTGCGCTCGATCTCGAAGCAGCGCGGCGCCGCGATATCTTCCAGATTGATACCGCCGAATACCGGCGCGATGTTCCGCACGATACGCACGATTTCATCGCTGTCCTGCGTTTCGAGACAGATCGGAACGGCATCGATGCCGCCGAAAGCCTTGAACAGGATCGCCTTGCCCTCCATGACGGGGATGGACGCGAGTCCGCCGATATTGCCGAGGCCGAGTACCGCCGATCCGTCGCTCACGACCGCGACCGTGCGCCCTTTCAGCGTGTATTTATAGGCGTTTTCGGGATCGTCCCGTATCGCCGTGCAGGGCTGCGCCACACCCGGCGTGTAGGCCGTGGACAGATCGTCCCTGTTCTTCAGCGGGACCTTGGAGATTATCTCCAGCTTCCCGCGGTTCGCCTCGTGCAATTTCAGCGATTCTTCATAATAATTCATGCTTGTCTCCATTCGATGGCGCCGCTTTGTCCAAGGTCCCGGGATCCCTATTTCCAAGAGCTTTTCAGCCCCACGATTTCATTGAATACCTTTTTTGCGCCGCCCGCGCGCTTCGTGTCCGCGATGTAGTAACCGCGGCGGAAGAACTGGAAGCGCTCCCCCGGGGTCGCCGCCGCGAGCGCGGGCTCCGCCAGGGCTTCTTTCACGGTCAGCGAGGCGGGATTCAGGACGCTCTCGCCGTTTTCGCCGTCTATCATCAAGTAATCGTACATCCGCAGTTCGATCCTGATCGCGGTCCGCGCTTCGACCCAGTGTATAGTGCCTTTCACCTTGCGCGTTTCCGCGCCGCTGCCGCTCTTCGTTTCCTCGTCGTAGGTGCAACGCAACTCGGCGACCTTGCCCGCCGCGTCCTTGATCACCTCGTTGCACTTTATGAAGTAGGCGCCCTTGAGACGTACCTCGTTGCCCGGAAAGAGCCTGAAATATTTCTTCTCCGGGACCTCCATGAAATCCGCGCCGTCTATGTACAGCTCGCCCGAAAAGGGAACCCGCCGCACGCCCGGCCCGGCATTGTCCTTGTTGTTCTCAATCGGCAATTCCTCGGAAGCGCCCGCGGGATAATTCGTGATCACGACCTTGATGGGGTCCGTGACGACGTGGCGGCTTTCGACGATGGGTTTTAGGTCCTCCCGAACGCAGTGTTCGAGCAGCGCGATGTCCACAACGCTGTTGGACTTGGAAACGCCGATGCGCTCGCAGAAATCCCGTATGGCCTCCGGGCGGTAGCCGCGCCGTCTGAGGCCGGCGATCGTAGGCATACGCGGATCGTCCCAGCCCTCGACCTTGCCCTGATCGACCAAGGCTTTCAGGTGACGCTTGCTCATGACCGTGTTGCTCAGGTTGAGGCGCGCGAATTCGATCTGCTGCGGCGGCAAGGGCCACGCGAGCGCGGCCAAGGCCCAATCGTAGAGCGGCCTGTGATCCTCAAATTCCAGCGTGCAGATCGAGTGCGTGACGCCCTCCGTCGCGTCCTCCAGCGGATGGGCGAAATCATACATCGGGTAGATACACCACTTGTTGCCCGTGTTGTGATGCGCCGCGTGGGCGATGCGATAGAGAACGGGGTCCCGCAGGTTGATGTTCGGGGAAGCCATGTCGATCTTCGCCCGCAGCACTTTCTCCCCGTCCGCGTATTTTCCGGCGCGCATCTCCTCGAAGAGCCGCAGATTTTCCGCGGCGCTCCGATTCCTGTAGGGGCTTTCCTTGCCCGGCGTCGTAAGCGTTCCGCGATAGGCCCGAATCTCGTCGGCCGAAAGATCGCAGACGAAAGCGGCGCCTTTCTCTATCAGCTTCACGGCGCATTCGTACATCCGATCGAAATAGTCGGAGGCGAACAGGAGCCTGTCCCATTCAAAGCCGAGCCAGCGCACGTCTTTCTTGATGGAATCGACGTATTCCGTATCCTCTTTGACCGGATTTGTGTCGTCGAAACGCAGGTTGCAACGCCCGCCGTACTTCGCCGCCGTGCCGAAGTTCAGGCAGATGGATTTTGCGTGGCCGATGTGCAAATAGCCGTTCGGCTCCGGGGGAAAGCGCGTGATTACGGGCCGCCCCTCGTATTTGTCCTCCGCCAGATCCTTTTCTATCATCGCGTGGATGAAATTCGTCGCGGCCGCGACGGGTCCGCCGCCCGGCCCGGAAGGCTTTTCCGTGTCAGACATCTCCTCCTCCTTATCGTTGGCACGACCGCGCGTTTCCGCCCGGTTGATCCCATCGCTTCCGCGCGAAACCGAAGCGCCGCCGTTTTTCGATTTTGGCGCCGCGAAGAATCGCAACGCAACAAAACGATACACCCCGTCTCGCGACGGAGGCATACGTTCGCAGTTCTTATTATGCAAACGGGTCAATGCCCCGCGCTCTTGTTGCGGGACAATTCATTGTCTCACACTTTCGGCAAAAACGCAAGATCACAGCGTCGAAACGCAAAAGAATACGCGCTTTTTCCGTTAAGCCAAAAAAAGGGGCGCCCCATCCCGGGGCGGCCCTTTCGCGTACGCAAACGCAACGCATGTTATAACGAAACCCTCTTGCTGCTTCGGTCGTTCAATCCGGCGGCCTGCGCAACATATATAAAACCCCTGTTGGAAACCCCAATCCGTGCAGACATCCTATATCGCTTGCATTTCAATTTTGGCTCCGTCTGACATTCGGCTTCGCCTCATTCCTCCGTTCGCCCGAGGCTCACTTCGCCGGCCTGTTTTACACTGCGGCTGAAGCCGCGTAAAACAGGCGACTTTGAGCGCGGGAAGCACCCAAATTGTTCATCCGAAATTCGCATTACAGCTTGAATTCTTTCTTCGTATCCGCCAGCGCCTCATCGAGCCTGCCGATCACGGCGTTGATGCTCTCCTCGCTCAGGACGGCGGGCGGCTCGATACGGACCGTCTTGGCGTTCACAAGGGTTCCGGCCGTCATGACGTGGCGCGCGAACAGCCCCTTTGTGACGCTGTAGCCGACCTCGGCCTCCGGAAATTCCATGCAGATCAAGAGGCCCGCGCCCCGATAGGCGGTCAGCACGGTCGGATACTTCTTCTTCAGTTCCGCAAGCTTGCCCATGATGTAATCGCCCTTTTCCTTGCACATCCCCGGCACATCGTTTTCGAGCATGAATTTGATCGTGGAGATCGCCGCGGAACAGGCCAGCGGATTGCCTCCGAAAGTCGGCGAGCCGAGGATCCACGGATTGTCGATCAGCTTGTCCACCCACATCTTGGGACGGGCGATGATCCCCGTGATCGGCATGATACCGCCGCCGAAAGCCTTGCCGTAGGTCATGATATCCGGCACGACGCCCTCGTACTCGCAGCGCCACATGGTTCCCGTCCTGCCCATGCCCGTCTGTATCTCGTCGAGGATCAGCGCCACGCCGTACTTGTCGCAGATCTCGCGGACTTTCTTCAGATATCCGGCGGGCGGAATGATGACGCCGGCCTCGCCCTGTATCGGTTCGAGAATGACGGCGGCGACTTTCTCGCCTACGGTTTGCAGATTCTTCACGGCCGCTTCAAGCGCCGCCGCGTTGCCGTATTCGACGTGCTGCACCTGCTGTATCATCGGGGTATAGTCCTCCCGGTAAGCGCCCTTGCCGCCCATGGAGATCGCGCCCATGGATTTGCCGTGGAAAGCGCCGATGCTCGAAATGAACCACCTGCCGCCCGTCGCGAGCCGGGCCAGCTTCAAGGACATCTCCACGGCCTCCGCGCCGCCGTTTGTAAAGAAGCAATACTGCAGGTCTCCCGGCGTGATCATCGCGAGGATATTCGCGAGATAACCCCTGAGCGGGTCCACGAGTTCCTGCGAGTGGAGCGCGTATTTGTTGAGCTGTGCCTGTACCGTCTTTAAAATCTCGGGATTCCTGTGGCCGCAGGTGAATATGCCGAAACCGCCGAGACAATCGATGAACTGCGTCCCATAGAGGTCCTCAAAATGGTCCACGCTGTCCGTCCACTCCACAAAGGCGGCGTCTGTGGAAACGGACTTCCTGTATTCCAGCCACCCCGGGTTGACGTTCTCATTGAAATTCTTGATGGATTCTTTGACAATACTGTCCTTTTCTTCTTTTGTAAGCGTATCTCTTTCAATAAAGCCCACCACTTTCCGGGCTTCTTCCAGTGCGCGTTCTCTGTTGTAAGCAGTCATAATCATTCCTCCGTTTTCTGTTCTCCGTTCGTGCGTCACCCTTGACGCGGTTCGTCGCGAGAAGAAACAGATCGCGATGTTCCGGAGCGGTTTTCGCGTCCCCGAAACAAAGCTTTCCTATTTCATACTGAATATACATTCAAGATTTGTGCCGGCGGGCGGTTTCTTTGAGAGAATCGGAAAGGGAATCGCGGGGCAGGGGGCGCAAAACCGCAAAAGCCGCACAGCGCAAGCCTTTCGCCGTTTTGACGCGTACGGCGCGGCGCCGACCGGAGGCGCGCCCGGATATATACTGTATTTTTCCGGTATGCAAATCGCCTCGCGTTTGCGACAAAAATCTCATATTTGAGACGCGGCCGCACCCCGCGCGCACAGCAGTCCTCCCCCGGCCCGGCCGCGCGGAGCGCACCCAAATGGTTCAAGGGGCGTTTTTCTTGCATTGCGCCCCGCCGTCCGGTACAATGACAGCAGACCGCCGCGCCCGCGCCGGGCGCGCGATTCGGCATCCGGCCGGTGTGCGGACAAATGACAAAGGCGTCTGCGATTTTGCCCGCGGCAAAGGCGCGCGGGAGCTTGGGAGAGTTTCGATGATAGACCAAAAGCAAAAACGCATCCTGATTTTGGCGCTGTTCGCGGGGGAACTGATGATGAAGAGCGGCGCGGAGGTGTACCGCGTGGAGGATACGATCACGCGCATTTGCCACGCCTGCAAGATCCCCTACGTGGAGTGCTTCGCGACAACCACGGGCATATTCCTGTCGATCGACAGGGGAGACCGGAATGGGGATATGCACACCTTCATAAAGCGGATCGCAGGGACTTCGATAGATTTGGAACGAATCTCCGCGCTCAATGAGTTTTCGCGCACGTTCACCTCTACGGATATGAGCGTGGAGGAGGGCTTTGAGCGGCTGCGCGCGATCGAGCGCAAAAGGCCCTACGGCCTGCCCCTGAACGCTTTAGGCGCGCTCTTCATAGGGGTCACGCTCTGCCCCTGCTTCGGGGGACGGGTCTTGGACTCGCTCTCTTGCGCGCTCGTCACCGTACTGGCCTATTTGTTTTCCCTCTGCATCGGCAGACTGCATTTGAACACGTTCACGGGTACCTTTTTGTGCTGTTTCGTTTGCGCCCTCCTCGCGGTCGCGGGGTGGGAACTCGACCTCGTGTCGAGCGTGGCGCCGGTGATCATCGGCGCGATCACGCTCTTCATGCCGGGGGTGGCCATCACGAACGCGGCGCGAGACCTCCTTTCGGGGGATATGCTCGCCGGCGTCGCGCGTTCCGCGGAGGCGTTCATCACGGCCGTGGCCATTGCGGGCGGCGTGGGTATCGCGCTGAAAATCTGGTCGATGGCGCGGGGCGGCTTCCCCGCGGAAACCGCGATCCGCTACCCGCTCTACGCGTTCTTCATCCTCGCGTTCTTCACGACGCTCGGGTTCTGCTTTCAATTCCACGTGCCGCGAAAGCACTGGGCGGCGGCCTCGTTCGTCGGCGCCTGCGGTTTCTGGCTCTATCAGTACGGCACGCTGCTCCTCGGCTACTCGGCCCCCTCCGCCGGCTTTCTCAGCGCGGGTCTCGTGGCGCTGCTCGCGGAACTGTGTTCGCGGGCCGGCAAGGACGCGACCACGCTCTTCATCATCCCCGGCATCGTCCCGCTCGTGCCGGGGACCGGCATGTACGCAACCATGCTCTACATGTTGCAGAGCGATTTCTCAAACGCGGCGGAGATGGGGGTCCGCTCTCTGCTTATCGCCGGCTGCATAGCCATCGGTTTGATCTCCGTCGCCTCGCTCACGCGCATGGCGGTCGCCGCGCAGAAGAAAGCGGCGGGGCTTTTTCGCGGGAAGCGCTGACCGGGCCGGGGCCCGGCGTCCCTCCCACAGGCCGCCGTCCGACGAAAAAAGGCAGCGCCCCGAAAAAAGGCCCTGCCCCTTGTCTCCCGCGCGCGTTCGCGCGCGTCTTTGATGCCCCGATGTTCAGCGTTTTCTGCGCAGACCGCCGCCGGCCACGCCGATACGCGTGTGCGCCTTGCTCCGCGCGACGCGGACTTTCATCAACTCCTGCTCGTCATCGGTCGCGCGCGTATGGGATTTGAGCCATTCCTCCGCCCGTTCGCCGGACCGCTTCGCGCGCTCAACGTCGATTTCCTCCGGCCATTCGGCATAATCGGCGAAGATCGTGAACTTGTCCTTGATATCGATAAAACCTCCCGAAACAGCGGCGATCCGAAAGTCTTTCCGTCCGGCCTCCTGTATCCAAAGTTCGCCCGTGGCGAGCAGCTTGCAGGCCCAGACATGGTTCGCCATAAAGCCCTCGTCGCCGGTAAGCGTGCGCGCGATCACGAGTTCCACCGCGCCGCGGTAGAACAGCTTCTCCGGCGTGATGATATCGAGCATAACGCTTTTAGGCATGTTTCTCAAACCTTTCCACGACTTCATCTATGCCGCCCGCGAATAGGAAGAGGGCCTCGGGAATGGCGTCGTGCTTGCCCTCCAGTATCTCGCGAAAGCCCTTGACCGTTTCCTTGAGCGTGACGTACTTGCCGGGCGTGCCCGTGAAAGCCTCGGCCACGCCGAAAGGCTGCGACATGAAACGCTGTATCTTCCGCGCGCGCGCGACGACGAGTTTGTCGTCGTCCGACAGTTCGTCCATGCCGAGGATCGCTATGATATCTTGCAAGTCCTTGTATTTTTGCAGCACCTCCTGCACGCCGCGCGCCGTGTTGTAGTGGTCATCGCCGAGGATCAGCGGGTCCATGATGCGCGAGGAGGAGGCAAGCGGATCGACGGCGGGATAAATGCCCAGTTCCGTGATGGCCCGCGACAGCGTTGTGGTCGCGTCCAAATGCGCGAAAGTGGTCGCCGGCGCGGGGTCCGTGAGGTCGTCCGCGGGGACGTAGATGGCTTGCACCGAGGTGATGGAACCCTTTTTTGTGGAGGTGATACGCTCCTGCAGCGCGCCCATCTCCGTCGCCAGCGTGGGCTGATAGCCCACCGAGGACGGAATGCGCCCGAGCAGGGCCGACACCTCGGAACCGGCCTGCGTAAACCGGAATATATTGTCGATGAACAGGAGTACGTCCTGACCGGCATCATCCCTGAAATACTCGGCCATTGTCAGGCCCGTGAGCGCCACGCGCATACGCGCGCCCGGCGGTTCGTTCATCTGCCCGAAAACCATGGCGGTCTTGGAGATTACGCCGGATTCTATCATTTCATAATAGAGGTCGTTTCCCTCCCGCGTCCGTTCGCCCACCCCGGCGAACACGGAGATCCCGCCGTGCTGTTTCGCGATGTTGCTGATCAATTCCTGTATGAGGACGGTCTTGCCCACGCCCGCGCCGCCGAAGAGTCCCACCTTGCCGCCCCTCGTGTACGGCGCGATCAGATCGACAACCTTTATGCCCGTTTCAAATATCTGCGCCGTCGTGTCCTGATCCTCAAAACTCGGCGCCTGCTTGTGTATGGGCCGGCGCTGCGCCGCAACCACGGCTTCCTTATCGTCGATGTTCTCGCCTATGACGTTGAACAGCCTGCCGAGGACCTCCTCGCCGACCGGAACGGAGATCGGCGCGCCCGTGTTGTGGGCCGGCATCCCCCGCCGCAAGCCGTCCGTCGAGGACAGCGAAACACAGCGGACCACGTCGTCCCCGATATGCTGCGCCACCTCGGTCACGATCGACCGGCCCGCCGCGTCTATCGTAATGGCGCTGAGAAGCTCCGGCATCTCTTCCGGCGCGAACTTAATGTCCACCACCGGCCCTATGATCTGCTGTACCTTTCCCGAATGTTCGCTCATATATTCCTCCATAGTTATTTAAGCGCGTCGGCGCCGCTTACGATCTCGGTGATCTCGCTCGTGATGGCCGCTTGCCGTGCGCGGTTGTAGAACAAGGTCAGATCGGCGATCATATTGTTGGCGTTGTCCGTGGCGTTTTCCATCGCCATGCGCCGCGCCGCGTGTTCGCAGGTCGCGGATTCGACGATGGCGCTGTAAATCATGATCTCAACGTATTTCGGCACGAGGTAGTTGAACACCTCTTCCGTGGACGGCTCGTAGTCCACCTGTTTCTCCAGCGGCATCATATCGAGGTTGCGTTTGATCTCGAAAGGGAGAAGCCGCACGGTCTTGACGCGCTGTTCCAAGGTCGATACAAAAGAGGTGTGGATCATGACAACTTCATCGATCTTGCCCGCCGCGTAATCCTCCAGCACGGGAACGCTGATGTCATGCGTCTCGATAAAGGAGATGTTCTCCGGCGGCAGCATGTATTCGCTGCATATATCGTAGCCCGCCTTTCGGAAATAGTCCCGCCCCCGGCTGCCGATCGCCACGATTTCGGGGCGTTCCGGGTCGGCCTTGATCTCCGCGTCGGCCTGTTTGATCACATTGGAATTGAAGCTGCCGCAAAGCCCCCTGTTGCTCGTGATCACGATGTAGCAGGTGGTTTTGATCTCGCGGTTTCCGGCCAGATACTTCCCCGGAACATCCGCGTTGTTGTTGAATATATCCTCTATGGACTCCGTTACGAAGTGCAGGTACTCCCCCGTTCGTTCAAAGGTGGTCTTTGCCCTCCGGAGTTTCGCCGCCGATACCAGCTTCATGGCGTTCGTGATATGCTCTATATTGGTAACGCTCTTGACGCGGCGTTTTATATCCTGCATGGAACTGTTTGCCAAACCCTCACCTCCCGTTAGAGGTTACTACGCGTATAATATATAATATACCTTACATAGTATCGTATTCCTTCTTGAACACGTCCTTGTACTTCGTGATCGCCTCCTTGAGCGCCTCCTCCGTTTCCTTGTCGAGAATGCCCGTGGCTTTTACGGTTTCGCCTATCTTGGGATAATGCGTGTCCGCAAAGTCGTACAAGCCCTTTTCAAAATCCTTGACCTTGTTGAGATCGAGGTCGCGCAGATGGCCGTTGACGGCCGCGTAGAAGATCATGATCTGGTGCCGGACGGCCACCGGGCTGTATTGGCGCTGCTTGATCACCTCCATGAGGACAAGTCCGTGGTCGAGGCGTTCTTTCGTTTCCTTGTCGAGGTCCGAGCCGAACTGTGAAAAACTCGCCAGTTCCCGATACTGGGCCAGTTCGAGTTTGACCCTGCTCGCAACCTGCTTCATGGCCTTTATCTGGGCGTTGCCGCCGACGCGCGACACGGAGATGCCGGCGTTTACGGCGGGGCGCTGTCCCGAGAAGAAGAGGTCCGATTCCAGGAAAATCTGCCCGTCCGTGATCGAAATCACGTTTGTGGGGATATAGGCCGATATATCGCCGGCCTGCGTTTCGATGATGGGAAGCGCCGTCAGCGAGCCCGCGCCAAGCTTGTCGGAAAGCTTCGCCGCCCGTTCCAAAAGCCGGCTGTGCAGGTAGAAAACGTCCCCGGGGTAAGCCTCCCGTCCCGGCGGTCTGCGCAGCAGGAGCGACATGGCTCTGTAGGCGACCGCGTGTTTGGAGAGATCGTCGTAGATGATGAGAACGTGCTTGCCGTTGTACATGAATTCCTCGCCCATGGCGCAGCCTGCGTAGGGCGCTATGTACTGGAGCGGCGCTACGTCGCTGGCCGTGGCGGAAACGACGATGGTGTATTTCATCGCGCCCTTGTCCTCCAGCTGTTGCACCATCTGCGCGACGGTCGATTTTTTCTGCCCGATCGCCACGTAAATGCAGATTACATCCCCGTCCTTTTGGTTCAGTATGGTATCTATGGCGATGGCCGTTTTGCCGGTCTGTCTGTCCCCGATGATGAGTTCCCGCTGGCCCTTGCCGATCGGAATCATCGAATCTATGGCTTTGATGCCTGTCTGCAAAGGCTCGTGGACGGATTTGCGCGCCACAACCCCGGGCGCGGGACTCTCGACGGGCCTTGTTTTTTTCGTTTTGATGGGGCCTTTGCCGTCAAGCGGTTGGCCTATGGCGCTGACCACGCGGCCGATCAGTTCCTCGCCCACGGGGACCTCGACAACCCGGTTCGTCGGCTTCACGATATCGCCCTCGCGGATGCCCTTGTCGCTGCCCATGATCACGACGCCGACGTTGTCCTCCTCGAGGTTCAGGGCCATGCCGTATATCTCGCCCGGGAATTCCAAGAGTTCGCCGGACATGCAGTTGTCGAGTCCGTATATCCGCGCGATACCGTCCCCGACTTGTATAACCGTTCCAAAATCAGAAATATTTAACTCATTTTTATAATTTTTGATCTGCTCTCTTATGACCGCGCTTATTTCCTCAGGTCTGAGATTCATAATGTTCTCTCCTCGATTCTATAACATTCGGGCGGACGCTCACATTTGCGCAAGCCGGTCCTTCAAGCTGTCCAGGCGCGTCCTGACGCTGGCGTCGATCAGTTTTCCTTCGACGAATATCCGCACGCCTCCGATGATCTCTTTGTCGATTTGGTTGTCGAGACGCACGTTCTTTTGGAGCAGCTTGCCCGTTTCCGTCTCCAGACGCTTGAGCCTGTCCTCGGACAGGGGCACGGCGGAGTACGCGGTCCCGATCGAAACGCCGAGATTCGCGTTCACCTGCGCGCGATAGGCTTTCACAATCGCGTGAAAGCCGCCTATCCGCCTCTTATCGATCAAGATGAACAGGAAATTCAAGAGTTCCTTATCGACGCGGCCCTCCAGGACGGCCTTGACGGCGTTCTTCTTTCCCTGCGCGTCGATACCCGGATTGCACACCAGATTGAAAAAGTCCGGCTCGTCCCGAAATATTCCGTCGAGCGCCGCGAGGTCTTTCTCCATGGCTTCGATTTTGTCCAAATCGCGGGCGACCTCAAACATGGCGGCGCCATAGGTTGTCGCCACAGTCAATGCGTCCATTTTGCGTTCTCCGCCTGCTCTATAACGCCGTCGATTATGGCTGTCTGCGCGGTCGCATCCAATTCTTTCTCCAGTATCTTTTCGGCCGCGTATACGGCGAGGGAGGCGATGTGATCCCGCATTTCCCCGACGGATTTCAGTTTTTCGCGTTCGATCTCCCGCTCCGCCTGCGCGATCATCTCACCGGCCCTGCGGTTCGCCTCGTTCAGAATCTCCAGCGCGCGGGCATCCGCCCGTTGCTTGCTCTCCTTGACGGCTTCCCTGCTCTTCGCGTCGATCTGCGCCAGCTGCGCGTTGTATTCTTTCAGCTTTTCGTCGGCGAGCCGGTTCACGTGTTCGGCGTTGTCAAAGGCGTCTTTTACGGTCTGTTCCCGCGCCTGCACGAAATTCCTGACCTTTTCAAAGAAGAATTTTTTCAGGATCAGGTACAGCACGACGAGCGTGATCAGATTCATCAAAAGCGTCGGCCCGAAGTCTATGAGACCCCGGACCATGATTTGTTCTTCCATCTCACATCACCGGGTCCGGTCAGGAAAAATGCGCGACAAAGGGGTTGGCAAAGGTCAGCACCATGGCGATGATCAGCGCGAAGATACCCGTGGTTTCCGCAACCGCTTGGCCGACCAGCATGGTCTGCAGGATATCGCTCTTCGCTTCGGGCTGTCTGGCAACGCCCTCGACAGCCTTGCCCGCCGCAAAGCCCTGCCCGAGACCGATACCGATGGCCGCAACCATTGTGAAGCCCGCCCCGAGCGCGGACATTCCGAGAACAAATGCTAAAGGTGTTACTGCTGACATGATGGTTTCCTCCCTGACAAATGAAATTGCTTATTTGTGTGCTTTTGCGATAACGGATGTATGTTGTTCGGCCGACCGGGAAAACCCGGGCAGATCGGCGTCACGGCTTGTCAATGCTCATGATCTTCATGCGTCGCCACGGCCATGCTCACGAAAACCATGGTCAACATCGTGAATATGAAAGCCTGCAACACCGGCTCAAATATATCGAAGAACGCGTTCGCGGGCAGGGGAATGACCGCCTGCAGCCACGGAATCTCCCCTATGAACGGGATTCGCCCGAGGAGGGCCTCGGACAGGCCGTGCAGACCGTTGAAGATCAGGGCCATAATGATAACGCCGCCGAGGATGTTGCCGAAAAGCCGGAAGCTGAGCGAGATCGGGAAAGACAACTCCTCGATGAGTTTGAGCGGGAACATGAACGGATAGGGGTCCGCCATGTGCTTGAGCTTGCCCGTGAAGCCCATCGTCTTGAAGCCGTTGTACTGTATGATGAGGAAAGTGGCCCCCGACATCGCAAAGGTCATATTCACGTCGTCGGTGGTCGGGCGGAGGCCGAACAGGCCGAGCATATTGCCGAGAAGCAGGAACAGGAACAGCGTTCCCATGTACGGCGCGAACTTTTCACAATGCTTGCCCATCGTGTTGATCACGAGGTCGTAGACGGATTTGACCACGAACTCGGCGATCACCTGCTTGCCTTTCGGTATCCGCTGCAGATTGTGCGCGGCCCAAAGCGCAAGGAGGATCAGCACCGCCGCGACGATCCAGCCGAAGATTACCGTTTCGGTGATGTAGATACCGCTGTCGCCGAACTGCACGATTACGCGCGGCCCTATATTGTTCAAATCATGCGTCATATCAGCTTACAGAACCCCCTATTCCTTTTCCGGTCCGTCCCCTTCGTCCGCTTCCTCGTCCTCCTCGTCGTAGGACGAACCGAGGATATCTTTCAGAACGCCTTTCCTGCGCCGCTTCTTCTGCGGCGGAAAGGTCAAGAGCGTCCCCTCGGCATAGGTCTTTCGCGGCGCCCGAATACAGTGGATATAGTAGATCGCGAGCTTCAGCGTCAGAAAGCCGAGGCCCGCGCCGAGCGCGGCGATGAGACTCACGCGCAGGGACATGTAAAACGCGAAGCCGTAAACGGTAAGCCCGACGAGGTAGCCGGCAAAGCCCATCCAAGCGCGTCCGCTGCTCAACAGTCGCCGTGACATATACACAAGAATGTTGAAATTCACGATGGAGACGGCGGTCCCGAACGCGAGGCCGTAAGCGAATTCGGCATTGGGTCCCAGAAAAAACAGGGAACCCGCCTCAAAGATAAGGGCAACCACTATCCCGTGAAAAAATATTCGATTCTTGAAAGCGGTCAAGTCTTTCGCGGTATTCTTCATAAGCAACGATACGCTTTCTTTAGATTATAAGTCCATCACGCCGAAAAGTAAAGGTTTTTGGCCTAAGTTGTCGAATTGAATTTTCGGCCGGCGGCTGATACGCGGGGCTGCAAGGCTCTGTTTGCAAGGTTTGGGAGTCAAAGGGAGGACGGGGGCGCGCAAATCGTACCGAACGCGCGTTATATTTGTTGCCGCGCAAAGCCCACGCGATTTTCACCCCCTTGCGGGCGTTTTCTCACACCCGCGCCGCCCGCTCTTTCAAAATATCCGCGATACGGCGGCTCGCGCGGCCGTCGCCGTAGGGATTTACGGCTTTTGCCATCTTTTCATAGGCGGCCCGGTCCGTCAGCAGTTCCGACGCGTGGGCGAAGAGTTCCTCCCGCCGCACGCCGGCGAGCCGCACGGTTCCGGCCTCGATCGCCTCCGGCCGCTCCGTTTCTTTCCGAACGACGAGTACGGGCTTGCCGAGGGCGGGCGCCTCTTCCTGCATACCGCCGGAGTCGGTGATGATCAGATGGGACATTGACATTAATTTCACAAACGGCAGATAGCCCAGCGGTTCGATCAGGTGTACGCGCGCCGCGCCGCGCAGGGTTTCGTCCGCGGTCGCGCGCACGCGCGGATTCAGATGTACGGGATAGACGATCTCCACATCCGCGAACGCGTCGGCGATATCCCGCACCGCCGAGAAGATGGCCGTCATGTTCTCGCCGAGGTTCTCACGCCTGTGGCAGGTGACGGTGATCAAACGCCGTGTTCCGAAATCGATCGTCGCGAGCGGACCCTCCGCAAAGCGGTACGGCCGCCGCGCAACCTCGAGCAGGGCGTCGATAACCGTGTTGCCCGTGACGAACACCTTGCTTTCGTCCACGCCCTCCCGCAGCAGATTGTCCCTGTTGCGCGGCGTCGGGGCGAAGTGGAAATCCGCGAGGCGGCCCGTCAGCACGCGGTTCATCTCCTCCGGATAGGGGGAATACTTGTCGTGGGTGCGAAGCCCGGCCTCCACGTGGCCGATTTTGCACATCCTATAGAAGCCGGCCAGCGCGGCGGCAAAGGTCGTGGTCGTATCGCCGTGGACGAGCAGTACGTCGGGCGTTTCCCGTTCGATCACGCCCTCCAGACCCGCGAGTACGTTTGCCGTAATCGCGCCTATGCTTTGGTTCGGCCGCATGATGTTCAGGTCGTAGTCGGGCGTGAGCGCGAAGAGTTCCAGTACCCCGTCCAGCATTTCGCGGTGCTGCGCGGTCACGCACAGCACCGAGCGGACCTCTTTGTCCGCGTCCAAGAGCCGTACGAGCGGCGCCATCTTGATGGCCTCGGGACGCGTTCCGAATACAGTCAATACTTTTATCATTTCGCTTTCTGCTCCGCCGGCGCCTCGGGCGCGCTTTCCGCTTCCGCTTCCGCCTCCGCCGCCTCGCGCAGGTCCGCCGCCGTCAGGTCCTGCGCCTGTTTCTCCTCGTTTCGCGGCGCGTGCCGCTCCGCGCGGCGCGCGTTGACGCCGCGCGTCTTGGTATAGGCGCCCGTGGTGTCGGACAGGAAGATGTAGAGGAATATGCCCGCGATCAAGAGCAGCGCGACGGCTTCCGCAAAGAGATCGCGGCTGAATACGACGGCGGTCACGCCCATGATCCCGCTTATGCCGTAGAGCGACAGCACGGATTGTTTCTGCCCCATGCCCGCCGCCATGAGCCTATGGTGCAGATGTCCCTTGTCCGCCTCCATGATGGACCGGCCCCCGGCGAGCCTGCGCAGTATCGCAAAGGCCGTGTCGAGGATGGGCAGTCCGAGTACGAGGGCGGGAACGATGGTGGCGATCACGGTGGCGCGCTTCACCGGGCCGATTATGGAGATGGACGCCAGCATGAAGCCCAGAAACAGGGCGCCCCCGTCGCCCATGAAGATACGGGCCGGGTGGAAGTTGAAAGGCAAAAATCCGAGCGCGCCGCCCGCCACGGCCGCCATGATCACGGTGGTCGTGTACATGCTCTCGCTGATAAAGGCCGTGTAGGCGATGGAAAGGGAGGCGATCGCGGCTACGCCCGCCGCCAAGCCGTCCAGTCCGTCAATCAGATTGATCGTGTTGGTGATCCCCACGATCCAGACGACCGTGATCAAAAAGCTGAGGATATCGCTGATATAGGTCTGGCCGTCGCCGGCCGGGTTCGTAAAAAAGGTGATCCGCACATTGAAGAAGCATACGACGCAGGCGCACGCGATCTGAAGCAGGAATTTCACCCTGGCCGATATGCCCCAAAGATCGTCCGCGACGCCCACGGCATAGATCAGCGCGCCGCCGATGAGCAAGCCCGCCGGTTTGGCGATGCGATTGTCCTGAAACTGCGCGGGCAGGGCGGGCAACAAAAAAAAAGCGGAGAATACGAGGGCCGCCGTAATGCCTATGAATATGCCCAAGCCCCCGAAACGCGGCATGGGTTTTGCGTGCATTCTGCGTTCGTCCTTTGGCATGTCGATCGCCCCGATCTTGGGCGCGATCCAAATGGCCGCCGGCGTCAGCGCGAACGCGAGCGCGAACGCCGTCAGAAAAGAGAGGCCGATGGCTAGGGGGTAGGTCATACGCGCTGCCTTTCCTTTGCGTAAAGCAGTTACAGTTTTGATTACAGTTTTAGTTACAGTTTTAATTACAGTCTCGCCGGATGCCTCGCGTCCGTATGCGCGGACGGGTCCTTGTGCTAAAGGCTGTCCACCATGATGATCTTGAGGCCCGCTTCCGCCAGAATATCGACCGCGAGCCGATCCGGATAACCCTCCTTGACGATGATTTTCTTGATACCCGCGTTGATGATCATCTTCGCGCAGATCACGCAGGGCTGGTGCGTTATATACATCGTCGCGCCGTTCACGCTCTGGCCGAGCGACGCCGCCTGTACGATGGCGTTCTGCTCCGCGTGAAGCCCGAAGCAGAGTTCGTGGCGTTCTCCCGACGGAACGTTCATCTTTTCACGGAAACAGCCGCCCCGTTCCGCGCAGTGCGCGATCCCCTTGGGCGCGCCGTTGTAGCCGGTTGCCATGATATGCCTGTCCTGCACGATGGCCGCGCCCACGTGCCGTCTGAGGCAGGTGGACCGCTTTGCGGTAATCATGGCCATTTCCATAAAATACTCGTCCCAGCTGGGTCTTTCCATCTCCTTTGGGTCCTCTCATCGCGCGTCCCGGCGACGGAGACAAACGAACGCCGGTCGGCCTTGACGAACAGCGAATAAGCGATACTCGGTCATAGTATACCATAATTACGGAGCGAAGCGGAGATAATTATGGTATCGCCATGCGCGTTTTCGCCCCCGGGCGAAAAAATCGCGCGGCATTTCAATCGGTATAATAACCGCGTTCTTAGCGGTTATTATACCATAATTACGGAGCGAAGCGAAATGTTTTTTGCGAAAAACCGCAGCGTGCCGCGACGGCCTAAAAGACAGAGACACGCGGCGTCCGTCCATTCCCGTGTAAAAGCGATACTGTACAATCCGCCCGAGTTGCGATACAATAATCAATGAACGACGCCGCCCAATCCCCGGCCTTTCGGCATGGGATTGGGCGACGGTGTTCAAGTATAAAAATATAATACTTTATAGACAAGAAACACCAGGAGTTGCCTTTATGCTTAACATCATCCCCGCAACGGGCAGTATCGGGGCGGAATGCTTTTTGCTGCTTTCCGAGAACGGCGCTTTCCTCGCGGATACGGGCTACGCTTTCAGCGCGGAAGCCACGGTGCAAAACATCGCGCGCGCGCTCGGCGCGCGTTCGCTCGATCTGATCCTGCTGACCCATTCCCACTACGACCACGTAGGCGGTCTGCCCGCGATGAAGCGGGCTTGGCCCGGCGCGGAGGCCGTCGCGCACCACTACGCAAAGGAGGTCTTTGCGCGGCCGGGGGCGAAACGCGTAATGCGCTCGCTGGACGCGGACGCCGCCCATAAATGCGGGGAACGCGCGGCGCGAGAGGCTTACACCGAGGCTTTCGCGGTGGACAGGACCGTGGGGGAGGGGGATGTGCTGCGGGCGGGCGGCGCGTCGATTTGCGTCATGGAGATGCCGGGGCACACAAAATGCTCCGTGAGCTACTATTTCCAAGAGGAGGATCTGCTCGTTCTGAGCGAAACCGCCGGCGTCATGCTCAAGACGGGCGAGGTCATTCCCGCTTTCATCGTCAGTTATGACGCCACCTTGGAGGCGATCGCGCGGGCGGAGGCGATGGCGCCGCGGCGGATGCTCGTTTCCCACTCCGGGGAACTGCGCGGCGGCGCGGTGACGGAGTACCTGCGGGCGGCGCGCGCGGCAACGCAAACCGCGGCGGAATTGGTTCTGACGGAACACGCGCGGGGCAAGGATTTTGAAGCGATATGCGCCGCCTACACAGAGAAATTCTACATAGGCTCCTGCCGCGAATACCAGCCGCCGGAGGCTTTCCTGCTCAATACGCGCGCCATGATCGCGCGGCTGATCGCACAGACGGAGACGCGGCTTTAGGGGCGGGCGGCAACCGCCGATTCGCTTCCGACGGACAGTCTTGCCGCCGAAGCGGTACGCGGCCTTTTCCCTACGCGTTCTTTGCCATCTCAATGAGAAAGATATGCGATTCCTCGGCGGCATACAGACGGATCGTCTGTTCCGTTATCTCCAGAGCGTCGCACGCGGAAAGCAATAGATCGTTCGCGTGGGCCGCGCCCTCTATGAGGACCATGTAAGCCTGCCTGTTTTCGGACACGATGAACTCCAGATCGCTGCCCCGCGTCAGGATCGTGGCAAAGGCGTAGATGTCCGCGTGTACCCGGATCGGCGCCCCGTTGTCGGCATTGTTCGCGCCGGCGGCGATGGGCAGCCAGCGGTTCACCCGCTCTTCGAGGGCGAAGCGATATTCCCCGTAGTTCGGCGCGTACCCGTTTCGATCCGGCAGTATCCATATTTGCAGGAAGCGAAGCGGTTCGTCGGCGTGACTGTTGTATTCGCTGTGAAAAACGCCCGTGCCCGCGCTCATGTACTGCACCTGCCCGCGCGTCAGGCTGCTGCGGTTCCCCATGCTGTCCTCGTGCGTGAGTTCGCCGCGCACCACGTAGGACAGGACCTCCATGTTCTTGTGCGGATGCGCTTCAAAGCCCGCGCCCGGCCTGACCCAATCATCATTGAGTACGCGAAGATCCCCGAACTGCGTGTTGGCCGGATTGTAATATTCGGCGAACGAGAAATGATGTCGGCTGTCGAGCCACGCGTGGACGCTCCTGCCCATCTTTTCGCTGTCGATGTAGTGTAGCATGATACACCTCCCCAAACTCTGAACGGGTACGCGTGCGCGCGAACGGCGCGCGCGCCGGCGCGCGGCCGGGCCTACCGCAGACGCATGGGTCCCGTTTCGGATGCCGGCGCAAGGATGTCCAGAAGATCGCCGGCCTTTTCGATACAGTAATCGGGCGCGTCCGGGCCTGTGCGTTCCCCCTCGGGCACGGCCGCGGTCCAGCCCACGAGTACGGACTTCACGCCCGCGTCGCGCGCGCACAGGATATCGTTGCGCGTATCGCCCACCATCAGCGCCTCCTCGGGCTTCTTGCCGAGTTTTGCGAGCGCGATCCGCACCGGCTCGGGATCGGGCTTGAATCGCGTGCAATCCTCGCAGGTCACAACCAGATCAAAATAAGCCGTAAGTCCGTATTTTTCAAGTCCCTCCATCGTTGTGGCGGGCAGCCGCGAGGTTACGATCGCGAGCGTGTAGGCTCGTTCCTTGAGCGCCGCGAGCAGTTCCCGCACGCCGGGAAAGACCGAGATCATCGGCCCGAAATTATTTCTGTGATAGCTGCGGTAGATCTCCACGCTCTCTTCGACGGGCACATGCGGGAAGAAGCGCGCGGCGGTGTCGTGCAGTATCTCGCCGAAAGTCGCGACGATATCCGCCACGGGCCTCTCCGCGCCCGTGAGGGTACGGAAAGTGTGCTGCCACGAGTTGATGATCACGCGATTCGTATCCATGACGGTGCCGTCGAAATCGAACAATACAGTATCGATACGCATTTCAGTTCAGCTTATCTTTCCGCATACTGAGGGAAAGCTTCTGCTTTTCGGCATCTATGCTCACGATCCACACCTTTACCGTATCCCCGACGCTGACCGCGTCCAACGGATGG
Organism: Eubacteriales Family XIII. Incertae Sedis bacterium; assembly: GCA_031278255.1. Taxonomy (GTDB): domain Bacteria; phylum Bacillota; class Clostridia; order Peptostreptococcales; family Anaerovoracaceae; genus JAITLA01. The sequence goes on from JAITKU010000047.1 coordinate 21,387, forward strand.
CGTATATAGCGATCGCTCATGCGGGAAATATGCACAAGCCCGTCGTTCTTGACGCCGACATCGACAAAAGCGCCGAAATCGACGACGTTGCGAACGGTGCCGACGAGTTCCATGCCGACCTGCATGTCCGCAAAGGATTTCACGTCCTGACGGAACACGACGGGCGGCGCGTCCTCGCGCGGGTCCCGCGCCGGCTTTTTGATCTCCGCCACAATATCCCGCAGCGTGGGCAGACCGACGCCGATCTCCTCGGCCAGCCGCTTGAGACTCTCGCCGATCCGCGCTTCGTCGGACTTCGTATCCGCGGCGCGCGCGGCCGAAGAAAGGGGCGCGAGGGCCGCGAAGCCCTTCAGCCTCACGCGTCCGCCGGTTTCGGGTACGCGCGGCGTCTCCGCGTAGACGGCGCAAATGCGATCCTCTATATCCGAAACGCCGCCGCGCGCGATCTCGTCCTCCCCGACGGAAACGTGCCGAAGCACCGCGACCGCCGCCTCGTAGGACTCGGGATGCACGGAAGTGCCGTCCAAGGGATTCCGTCCCCCCGCAATGCGCAAAAAGCCCGCGCATTGATCGAAAGCCTTATCGCCCAGCTTGGGGATCTTTTTCAACTGCGTCCTGTCCTCAAAGGGCCCGTTTTCCTCGCGCCAAGTGACGATGTTTTTCGCGATCGCCGCGTTGATCCCGGCCACGTAGGACAAAAGGGGCGCGGAGGCCGTGTTCAGGTCCACGCCCACGCGATTCACGCAGTTCTCCACGACGCCCGTAAGCGCGCGTTCGAGCAGACCCTTGTTGATATCGTGCTGGTACTGTCCCACGCCGATGTTCTGCGGCGGTATCTTCACGAGTTCGGCCATCGGGTCCTGCAACCTGCGCCCGAGCGACATGGCGCCCCGCGTCGTCACGTCGAGATCGGGATACTCCTCCGTGGCGAGCTTGGAAGCGGAATAGACGGAAGCGCCGGCCTCGTTGACGATCGTGTAGCGAATGTCCTGCCCGTTCTTCGCCAAAAAAGCGGAGACCACCTCCTCCGTTTCGCGGGAGGCCGTGCCGTTGCCTATGGCAATGACATTCACGTCGTACTTGTCGATCAGCTTTTTCAGGGTGGCCTCGGTGCCGGCGATGTCTCTTCTCGGCTCCGTCGGGTAGACCGTCGCGTAGGCTTGCAGCTTGCCCGTTTCCGAGAGGACGGCCAACTTACAGCCCGTTCGGAAGCCCGGGTCCACGGCGAGGACGCGTATACCCTTGACGGGCGGCGCCATCAGCAGACTCTCCGTGTTCCGCGCAAAGACCTTGACGGCGTCCGCCTCGGCGCGTTCGGTCAGCGCCGCGCGCATTTCGCGTTCGAGCGAGGGCGCGATCAGGCGTTTGTAGCTGTCCGCGATCGTTTCCCGCAGCAACTCCGTGAAGATCGAAGCCTCGTTCGTGATGACGAAGCCCTCCAGCGCGGACAGAAAAGCCTCCACAGCCGTCCGCACGCGGACTTTCAGCTTCTTTTCCTTTTCGCCGCGATTGACGGCCAGCACGCGATGGTCCGGAATCTTCGCGATGGGTTCCGCGTACTCGTAGTACATATCGTATACCGTGCGATCCGCGGGGTCCGCCGCCTCGGACACGATCTGCCCCTCTTTCTGCGTCTTTTCCCGCAACGCGGCGGTGATATCCGGATCGTCGGCAATCATCTCCGCAATGATGTCGAGCGCGCCCGCGAGCGCGCCCGCGGCGTCGGCCACGCCCTTTTCCGCATCGACGTAGGGCAACGCGAAATCCAAGGCTTCCCCCGAGAGTTCCCGCTGCGCCCAAATGATCTCCGCCAGCGGTCCGAGGCCTTTCTCCCGCGCCTTTGAAGCGCGCGTGGCCCGTTTTTGCTTGTAGGGCTTGTACAGGTCCTCGACGCGCTGCAACATCTCCGCCGCGCGTATCTCGGCGGCGAGTTCGTCCGTAAGCTTCCCCTGCTCGTCGATCAGCCGGATCACTTCCTCCTTGCGCGTCTCGAGGTTTTTCAGATAGCTGAGCCTTTCGTCGAGTTCGCGGAGCGTGATGTCCGAGAGTCCGCCCGTGGCTTCCTTGCGATAACGCGCGATGAAAGGGATCGTATTGCCGTCCTCGATCAGCGCGACCGTGTTTTCGACCTGTGAAAGCCTTACCTTGAATTCTTCCGATAGTTTTTCATTGATATTCATTGCCGTTTTCCCACTGTTGTTTTCAGGTGTCTTTCATTTTTAATTTTTCGTTGATGAAGTAATCCAAGTCCCCGTCCATCACCGCCTGCACGTTCCCCACCTCCGCGCCCGTGCGGTGGTCCTTGACGAGCGAATAGGGATGGAACACGTAAGAGCGTATCTGATTCCCCCACGATATCTGCCCGTAATCGCCCGCCAACTCCGCGAGGCTTTCCTTGTGTTCGCGTTCCGCCAACTCCACCAGCCGCGCTTTCAGAATCCGCATCGCGACCTCCTTGTTCTGGTGCTGCGAACGCTCATTCTGCACGGAAACGACGATGTTCGTCGGGATATGCGTGATGCGCACGGCGGAATCCGTCTTGTTGACGTGCTGCCCGCCCGCGCCGCTGGAACGAAAGGTGTCGATGCGCAGATCGTCCGGGTTGATCTCCACTTGGATATCGTCGTCCAACTCCGGCATCACGTCGAGCGACGAGAAAGAGGTATGCCGCCGGCCCGAGGAATCGAAAGGGGAAATGCGCACGATGCGGTGTACGCCCTTTTCGTTTTTCAGATAGCCGTAGGCGTTTTCCCCCTCCACGAGGAAAGTCGCGCTTTTGATACCGCCGGCGCTGTCGTCCTGCAGGTCCCACAGCTTGGTCTTGTAACCTTTATCCTCCGCCCAGCGCATATACATGCGCAGGAGCATTGCCGCCCAATCCTGCGCGTCCGTGCCGCCCGAACCCGCGTGAACGGAGAGTATGGCGTTGTTCGCGTCGTATTCGCCGTCCAGCAGGGTGCGAATGCGCAGATCGTCAAACTCCTTCTTCCAGTCCGCGTAACTCTGCCGAATTTCGAGCGCCATCGAGAGGTCGTTCTCCTCCTCCGTCAGTTCTATCAGCGCCGCGATATCGTCCAGCGCGCGCTTTAACTTGTGAAATTCGCCGATGCGAAATTCGCAGCGCTTCTTCTCTTTCAGTACGCGCTGCGCCTTTTCCCGGTCGTCCCAAAATCCGTCCGCCGCCATCGCGGTATCCGCCGCGCCGAGGCGTTCCGTCAAGCCCGCGAGGTCAAAGGGAATCACCCAATTCTTGGAGCTTCGCGGCGGCATCGCCGAGTTCGTACTTGATCGGTTCCAGTTCTACCAC
>JAITKU010000057.1 GCA_031278255.1 Eubacteriales Family XIII. Incertae Sedis bacterium
TCCGCGCCCGCGTTCGCCATCAGGGCATCGATAGAATTATAGATACCGGAATATTTTCCACCGCTGTCAAGAGAAAAGGCCGTGAGGTCGCGGATCGCTTTTTGGGACATTTGCGCCGCTTTTTTGTAGGCTTCGATATAGCTGAGCTTGAGGTCCTTCCACGCGGCGTACTTCTCGAGAGCGTATTCGTCTCCGTCCGCATCCACCGTGGGCCGGGGCGGGAGCGCAGGCACCGGATCGATTTCGATTTTCACCCAGTGAGCTATTCCGTCAAAGGCCTGCGGGTTATCCGCCACGCGGTAGAGCAGCATCCTTGTACCGGGCACCCCGTCAGTCCCGTCCTTCAAGGTTTCCTCGGGCGGCATCTCACGTATCCGCAATTCTTCCATAATCGCGGATTTCACGCTTTCAGAAAATGCGACGTTTGTGGAGCCTGTGCCGTCTACGACGGCCGCGATGTGACGCACGGGCGGGTAGACAAGCTGCTGTGTCTCGGGCGGCGCTTCCTCCTTGCAGCCGGACAGCGCGAGCAGCAGTACGGCGGCGACGGCGACGGACGTGTTCTTTTTTTTCATTTTTCAAATCCTCCTCATTGTTCAGTTTCCGACTTGCATCATTGCGATCTCCTGTGAGCTTTCATAATGGTATTAAGCAAGGATTTCCCCTTGATTTTACTGTTGCGTGTATCAAAAAAGACAAAAAAACGTCCCAAAACCGTATTGCGGTCGGACGCTTTTCATATTTCAATTATGAGGAATTGTCGGTGTTATTTACGCTTCCGTGAAAAATCGAATGGATTCGCAGACTGTTTGCCGGCAAAATAGCAGACTTCGGCGCGCGCGGATGTCAAACGGACCTTTCTTCCGGCTGCGCGAGCGCGCGGCAGGCACGATCAAATTGGATTTGCAAGGCGCTTTCAGAGATATCCCACGCGCGCGGCGAGCCGGCGATTCCGGGGCGGCCGCCGGCTTGCCGTCCCCAGAGCTTCTGCGCAAGCGCAAGCGCGGACCGCTCCGCGCCTCCGTCCGCAAACGCGATCACAACGGACCTCTTGCCTTTGTCCAAGGTCGCGGTTGCTTTCGCGATATATCCGCCGGCGGGCGAATAATAGGAGGACGCGCAAAACACGGCATCCGTGATGAATCCGCGCACCTGCGGCGTATCGAGTACCACGCAGCGCTCGACCTTGGCGGCGATCTCCGCCGCCCATCTCTTTCCGGTCTCGATGCGGGCGAGATCGCCCCCGATGATTTCCGCCAAGACCGGGCGCCATTCCAATATCCTGTCGGTCACGTCGGTAAGCTCGGAGAAGTTCTCACGCGGGAGACTCGCTTTCCAAGCCCAAACAGCGTTCAGCGCATCCCTTTGCCACGCGTCGAGCGCGTGTACGCAATGCGCCCCCGCCACATCGATGTAAGCGGCGGCCTCCCGGAAAGCGTCGTGCGCGGGCTTGCATCCCATAAGAGCCAAGCATCCGCCCACGGTATCAAGATCAATGTGGCTCACCAAGATGCTCGCCCCGTCGGGAAGCGGACAGACCTCCGCGACGCAGGGCGCGGGATTTTCGCTGTTTTGTCCGTGATGCGCGAGCGTGACGAGACTGCCCGCCGCCGTATGATCGCCGTATTCGGCCTCCACGGAGGCGGTGGGATGCAAGGCCGCCGCATCGTCGTAAGAAAGCGCAAGCAGGACCCTTATTCCGCGCACGTTTTCCCTCCTCCCCGCGGTCCGGTTTCTCCGTTTGCGCGTGCAATCGGTCGCCGGCGCCGCGGCATTTCGATCGACCCGTCCGATCCGAAGCGCGGCGTGTGCGCAAAACTTGCGCGCCGCGGTCTCATTTCGGGTTCTGTCTCTCCGCCCACGCCCTTGCCTGCCGAACGTACCTCTCCCACTTCGCGTAATCGGCGTCGCTCTCCCGCACGTTCGCAAGCTCCGCCAATACGCGTCGGTCCTCCGAATTGAGAACCGAATTTTTGATTTTGTTGAAAACCAACTTTACCGTTTTTTCGTTGAAACCGCGTTTCGGCATCGGCGCCGCGTGCGAATCCGACTCCCCCCTTTTCGCTTTTTGCAGCAGTTTTTCCTCTATCGCGGTTCCGATCCTCGACGCAACCGGCGCGGTATCTTCCGCCGCGGAGAGTGGCGTCATCCAACCGTATCCCACTGCGGTTTTTGCGCCGAATCCGGCGTAGCGCATCAAATCCGAGAACCAATCCCTTATCGGCCGGCCCGATACCGTCCGATCGGCGTCGCCGGCGATACAAAACGTGAATTTCGTGCCTGCGGGAACAACGCGGAACACGATGGGCGTGGGATTGTACGTATCGGTCGGCGGCTTTCTCGACATATAATAATCGGAAAAATGCGGATTCATGATATCGAGTTCCAATTGATCGATGCCGCTCGGGTACACGTCGAAGAACAGCAGCTTGCCTCTGTGATCTTGCTTGCCGAATACTGCGGCAAAATCGGCGTCGCCCGCGGCGCGGTTCTCGTCGCCCATAAAAGCCTCCCCGATTATGAGATGGCGAAGCGCGCCTTTTACCGCCGAACCCGGGATATACGGGAAGCCATAAGGCTTATGGAGTATCATGCCCGTTTCAAATACGCTTGACGAACCCAAACCGACCGCCATGCGGCTCTTTAACTCGCCGACTTGCGTATAGCGACAAGCCAAGCCCCGCAATGCCAATGTTTGCGCGTCATGCAGCGCGGACAACAGCTCACATTCGGCCTTGGAAAATACGTGTTTTTCTTCGATTTTCGGTATGTGCGCGCCGTTCTCGTCGCGCAGCGTGCGAATGTACTTTTCCGTATATAAAGCGGTGTTTTCGATTTCAACGCCGCCGGCGACCGACAGCAATTCCGCCGTATCCC
>JAITKU010000097.1 GCA_031278255.1 Eubacteriales Family XIII. Incertae Sedis bacterium
CGTTCAACAATTTGGGTGCGCTCCGCGCTCAAATTTGACGGAGCCAAATTTGAAATGCCGCGCGATTTTTTCGCCCGGGGGCGAAAACGCGCATGGCGATACCATAATTATCTCCGCTTCGCTCCGTAATTATGGTATAATAACCGCTAAGAACGCGGTTATTATACAGATTGAAATGCCGCGCGATTTTTTCGCCCGGGGGCGAAAACGCGCATGGCGATACCATAATTATCTCCGCTTCGCTCCGTAATTATGGTATAATAATTTTAAACCGCGCAATTGTATCAGATTATGTCGGATGAAAGGAACGCGAAATGAAGCAGATAAAGATAGGTCTTTTGGGGATGGGCAATATCGGTACGGGGGCCTATAAGACCCTTGAGATGAACAAGGCGCGCATTGCGGCCAATACGGGTCTCGATCTCACGATCACGCGGATACTCGAAAAAGACCTCGCGCGCGAAAGGGATGTCACGGTTGTCCCCGAGCAGTTCACGCAGGAGGCCGACGACATACTGGCGGCGCCCGATATCGATATCGTCATCGAACTTTTGGGCGGTCTCGAACCGGCCACGAGCTTCATGCTGACCGCGATGCAGAACGGCAAGCACGTCGTAACCGCCAACAAAGCGGCCGTGGCCGCAAGCTACGACAAACTCCTGAACACGGCGCGCGCGAACCGCGTCATGTTTCGATTCGAGGCGAGCGTCGGCGGCGGCATTCCGATCCTGAACGCCCTGACCACGGCGCTTTCGGCCAATGAATACGAAGAGATACGCGGCATACTGAACGGGACCACGAACTATATATTGACGCAGATGGCGGAAAACGGCCTGTCCTACGACCGGGCTTTGAAAGCGGCGCAGGAACAGGGCTTCGCGGAGGCCGATCCCACGGCGGATGTCGAGGGCCACGACGTTGCGAACAAGCTCTCCATCCTGATATCGCTCGCTTTCGGCAAGCGGGTCCCGCCGGAGAACATACCCACCGTCGGGATCACGGGCCTCACGATGCGCGATATCGAAAAGGCGGCTGCGGACGGCGGCAAGCTCAAGCTGATCGCGCTGGCGAGAAGAAAGGGCGACGATATCGAATACAGCGTGGCGCCGACTTTCGTGGCGAACGATCATCCCTTGGCCGGCGTGCGCAACGAATTCAACGCGATCTTCGTGCGGGGCAATGCCGTCGGCGAGTTGATGTTCTACGGCAAGGGCGCGGGCCCCTTGCCCACGGGCAGCGCGGTCATGGGCGACGTGACGGAGATCGCGCGCGCCATCGCGCGATGAAAGGCAGGCGGGACAGCGCTTAACGGAGGAGATTCTGTGCGATGAGACTGTTTGATCGTTGGAAGAAGTTGATCGAAAACCAAACGGATGCGAGCCTCCCCGCTTTTTGGGACAAATACAGCAAGACGGAGGCGCGCATTTACAGCGATATACTCAAGGCGCCGGACAGGGCCATAGAGGGGCGTTTCAAGGATCTGGCGGCTTTCTATGAGGCGGAGGACGCCTTGTTCATGGGATTTCTGGACGGCATTTTGAGCAGCCTGCGGGAACCGATCGAGATCGAGGACATGACGGAAGAATCGGAATGCAGGCTTGTTATCGATGTTGAAAAGCTGTATTTCAACATGCGTGCGGCCAAGGCCGAACATCTTTACAGTCTGCCGGAGTGGGATGCGGTACTCAGCGCCGAACGGCGCGAGGAGATTGCGCGCGAGCAGCGAAAGGCGGGAACCGTAATCAAGGACAAGACACCGGGGCGGAACGATCCCTGTTCCTGCGGCAGCGGCAAAAAGTACAAGAAGTGTTGCGGCGCGACGCCGGCCTGAACGCGCGGCTTTCGCGACGGCGTTTTCTGTGAGGAATGGGCATGAAGCTGGGATACGACCTTACAATTGAACAATCTCAGAAACTCGTAATGACGCCGGAACTCATACAGGCCATACAGATTCTGCAGTTCAACACGCAGGAACTGGACACGTATATCGACGAGCAGCTTCTGGCCAATCCGATCCTCGAAGCGGAAAACCCCGACGCCGCGGACGAATCGGTCCCGGGCGACGAATCGGTCGGCGCCGCGGAACGCGAGGAAGAGGGGGACTTCGATTGGTCGGAGTACATGAAAGAACGGGAACTGGATGACATCAGTTACCGTCAATGGGAATATACCGGCGAGAAAAGCGATTATTCCTACGAGCAGTTTGTCAGTTCCGAGGTCAGCTTGGCGGAACATCTGCTGTTTCAGTTGCAGTTCGCGGACCTAAAGAAAGGTTGCCGGCAGATCGGGAAATACCTTATTGAATCGCTGGATCAAAACGGCTACATGACGCAGAGCGCGGCGGAGATCGCGCGTCAGTTCGGCGTGAAGCGCGAGAAAGTGGATCTCGTCATAAAGACGGTGCAGAGTTTTGATCCCGCGGGGGTTTGCGCCGCCGATCTGCGGGAATGTCTGCTGATCCAGTTGGAACAATTCGGTCTGCTCACGCCGAGCATTCGCTGCGTTGTGACGGACCATTTGGAGGATTTGGCCGCGAATCGCCTGACGAGTATCGCCAAGGCCACGGCTTTGTCCGTGCGGGAGATACAGCGTATCACCGATCTCATCAAGGCTTTGGAGCCGAAGCCGGGACGGCAGTTCAGTTCCTCCGTCGAAACGAAGTACATCGTGCCCGACGTTACGGTGGAAAAAATCGACGGGGAATATGTGATCAGCGTCAACGAGAACAATACGCCGCGACTGACGATCAGCCCCTATTACCGGCGTATGCTGAAAGAGGCGGACAAGGAATCGCAGATTTCCAAATTCCTGAGCGGCCGGCTGAACTCGGCCCTGTGGCTGATCAAGAGCATTGAGCAGAGGCGGCAGACCATCTACAACGTGGTCAGCGCGATCGTGGCGTGGCAGAAAGATTTCTTCGAGTACGGGCCTAAGTATCTGAAAACCCTGACGCTCAAGCAGATCGCCGACGAGGTCGGCATTCACGAATCCACGGTCAGCCGTTCCGTGAACGGGAAATATCTGCAAAGTCCCAGAGGCGTTTTTGAAATCAAATATTTTTTCACGAGCGGCGTATCCTCGGAGAGCGGGGAGGGCATCGCGTCGGGCAGCATTAAGACCTTTATCCGTGAGATCGTCGATGCCGAGAATCCCTTGGCGCCGCTTTCGGATCAGGCCATCGCGGAACTGCTTTCCCAAAAGGGCATAGAGATATCGCGCAGGACGATCGCGAAGTACAGGGATGAGATCAATCTGCCCGCATCGTCGCGGCGAAAACGCTATTGATTTCGACAACAATTGTTTTTCGGTAAAAAAAATTGTTTTATAAATGTTTTGTAATGTAGTAGAAAGGAAGTGGCACAATGAGCATTAAGATCGGCATCAACGGATTCGGACGCATCGGCAGGTTGGTTTTCAGGGCGGCGCTCGGCAATCCCGCCGTCGAGGTGACGGCCGTCAACGATCCCTTTATCGATTTGGATTACATGAAATACATGTTGACCTACGACACGATTCACGGCAGGTTCGACGGCAGGATCGAAACGCAGGGCGGCAAGCTGATCGTCAACGGGAAGAGCGTCGCCGCGTACGCGGAGAAAGACCCCGCGGCCATTCCGTGGGCGGCCGCCGACGCCGCGTATATCGTCGAATCCGCCGGCGTATTCACAACGACGGAAAAGGCCGCGGCGCATTTTAAGGGCGGCGCGAAAAAGGTGGTTATCAGCGCGCCCTCCGCGGACGCGCCGATGTTCGTGATGGGTGTCAATCAGGACAAGTACACGAAAGATATGAACGTGATCTCCAACGCTTCCTGCACGACGAACTGTCTGGCCCCGCTCGCCAAGGTCATCCACGACAACTTCGGTATCGTCGAGGGGCTTATGACCACCGTGCATTCCACGACGGCGACGCAAAAGACCGTGGACGGTCCCTCCGCCAAGGATTGGCGCGGAGGCAGGGCCGCCGCGGGCAATATCATTCCCTCCTCGACGGGCGCGGCAAAGGCCGTAGGCAAGGTTATCCCGGAATTGAACGGCAAGCTGACGGGCATGTCCCTCCGCGTGCCGACACTCGACGTTTCGGTCGTCGATCTGACCTGCCGCCTGGAGAAAGGCGCTTCCTACGAGGAGATCAAGGCGGTCGTAAAACAGGCGTCCGAGGGCGCGCTGAAAGGGATACTGGCCTATACCGAGGACGATGTGGTGTCGTCGGACTTCATCACGGACCCGCACACATCCATCTTCGACGCGAAAGCGGGTATCTCCCTGAACGACAATTTTGTGAAGCTGATCGCGTGGTACGACAACGAGTGGGGCTATTCCAACAAGGTCGTGGACCTGATTGCCTATATCGCTTCCGTGGACGCGAAATGACCGCGCGGAGGCAGACTTATGAAAAAGACGATAAGGGATGTCGATCTCGCGGGCAAACGCGTGATCGTTCGCTGCGATTTTAACGTACCGATCGACGAAAACGGCAAGATTACGGACGAGACGCGTATCATCGGCGCGCTGCCCACGATACGCCGGCTCATCGAGCAGGGCGCGCGGACGATACTCATGTCGCATATGGGCAGGCCCGACGGTACGGTCGATATGCGGTATACGCTGAGGCCCGTCGCGGAAAGCCTGTCGGCGCATCTGGGGCGGGAGGTGCTGTTCGTTTCGTCGCCCGCGGTGGTGGACGACGCGGTGCGGACCGCCGCCGCCGGCCTCGCCGGCGGCGCTGTGATGTTGCTCGAAAATCTGCGCTTTCGCAAGGAAGAAACGGAGAACGACGCGGCCTTTGCGAAAGAATTGGCCGAACTTGCCGATATCTGGGTCAACGACGCGTTCGGAACGTCGCACAGGGCGCACGCTTCGACGGCCGGCATCGCGGCCTATCTGCCCGCGGTATCGGGTTTTCTGATCGAAAAGGAGGTCGCGTTCCTCGGCGACGCCGTGGAACATCCGAGGCGACCGCTCGTCGCCGTACTGGGCGGCGCCAAGGTCGGCGACAAGATCCCCGTGATCGAGAACCTCCTGACCAAGGTGGACAGTCTGCTCATAGGCGGCGGCATGGCCTATACCTTCTTCAAGGCGCGCGGCTATGAGATCGGCGCCTCGATTCTGGACGAAAAGCACGTCGAAATGGCCGCCGCGCTTGAAAAAACGGCGCGGGAAAAGGGCGTCGCGCTTCTTCTTCCGGTGGATGTCAAGGCGGCCGCGGCCTTTGCAAACGATGCCGCGGCGGATTTTTACGACGCGGACGGGATACCCGCGGACCGCATGGGACTCGATATCGGACCGAGGACGATTGCGCTTTTCGCGGAGAGGATACGGTCGGCGGGAACCGTTGTGTGGAACGGGCCGATGGGGGTCTTTGAGATGCCGAATTTCGCGGAGGGCACCAGAGCCGTCGCGCAGGCCCTCGCGGACAGCGGCGCCGTAACCGTTATCGGCGGCGGGGATTCCGCCGCGGCCGCGGCGCAGTTCGGCTACGCGGAAAGGATGTCGCATATTTCCACCGGCGGCGGCGCTTCACTGGAATTTCTGGAGGGCAGGATACTGCCCGGCATCGCCGTCCTCCAAGATAAGTAGCAAGGTAAGGGAGAATTGCGGAATGCGAAAAAAATTTATAGCCGGCAACTGGAAGATGCACAAGACGACGGCGGAGGCTTTGACTTTCGCCGCGTCGTTTAAGGCGCTCTACGGGAGCGCTTCGGGTGTGGAGGCCGGGATCTGCGCGCCTTTCACACAGCTTGCGGCCCTGAAAGAGGCGTTTGCGGGCACGGGTATCAAACTGGGGGCGCAGAACGTCCACTTCGAGGAAAAGGGCGCCTACACGGGCGAGATATCGGTGGCCATGCTGCGAGAGATCGGCGTCGATTACACCATCGTGGGTCATTCGGAGCGCAGGGAATACTTCGGCGAGACGGATGAAACGGTGAACAGGAAGCTGCACAAGCTCTATGAACACGGTATCCTGCCCATACTCTGCGTCGGGGAGAACCTCGCGCAGCGGGACGCGGGCACGGCAAAAGCCGTTGTGGAGGCGCAGCTTGCGGCGGATTTGAGAGGGCTTGGCGCGGCGTCGGTCAAGCTGCTCGTCATAGCCTACGAACCCATCTGGGCCATAGGCACGGGCCGCACGGCCACGCCCGAAGAGGCGCAGGAGATGTGCGCTTTCATTCGTGAGACGGCGGCCTCGCTGTACGACGCGGATACGGCGGACAGTCTGCGCATCCAGTACGGCGGCAGCGTGAAGCCGGGAAACGCGGCGGAGATATTGAACAAGGCGGACGTGGACGGCGCGCTCGTCGGCGGCGCGAGCCTCGTTCCCGAGGAGTTGATCGGGATCGTGAACGGATGCCGCCCGCTCCCCTGACTTTGGGCAGGGGTACACATCGCTTCAGCCGCGGTGCAAAACGGGACGGCGAAGCATCCGAAAGAATGCGGCGAAGCCGAATGCCGGACGGAGCCAAAATTGAATTTCAAGGAGGATCGATATGGGTATTGAAAGCGTAAAAGCCGTAGAAGTGTTGGATTCGCGGGGGAATCCCACGGTGGAGGTCGAGGTGGGTCTCGATTGCGGCGCAAAGGGCCGCGCCATCGTCCCCTCCGGGGCCTCGACGGGCGCCCACGAAGCCGTGGAACTGCGCGACGGCGACGAGAGCCGCTATCTCGGCAAGGGCGTTCAAAACGCCGTCAGGAATGTAAATGAGATTATCGCGAAAGAACTGATCGGCCGGTGCAATTTCGATCAGGCGGGCATAGACGCGCTGCTCGCGCAGCTCGACGGCACGCCCAATAAGGGGAAGCTCGGCGCCAACGCCATACTCGGCGTTTCCCTCGCCGTGGCGCACGCCTCGGCCGACTGTCTGGAACTGCCGCTGTACCGGTATATCGGCGGCGTCAACGCCAAGACCTTGCCGACGCCCATGATGAACATCCTGAACGGCGGCCGGCACGCGGACAACACGGTGGATATTCAGGAGTTCATGATCATGCCCGTCGGCGCCCCCTCTTTCCGGGAGGGTCTGCGGATGGGGGCCGAGATATTCCACAGCCTGAAGTCCGTCCTGAAAGGCCGGGGCCTGAATACGGCGGTCGGCGACGAGGGCGGCTTCGCGCCCGATCTCGCGACGAACGAGGAGGCGATCAAGGCCGTCATAGAGGCGACGGAGAAAGCGGGCTACCGGCCCGGCGTCGATGTCAAGCTCGCGCTCGACGTGGCCGCCAGCGAGATGTACGACGCCGAGAGCAAGATTTACAGGCTCGCGGGGGAGGGCGTCAGCAAGACCGCCGAGGAGATGGTCGCCTATTACGAGATGCTCGCGGACAAATATCCCGTGGCTTCGATAGAGGACGGCTTGGCCGAGGACGACTGGGCCGGCTGGAAGCTTCTGACCGACAGGCTCGGCAAGCGGATACAGCTCGTCGGCGACGATCTCTTCGTCACGAACACGGAGCGCCTGTCGCGCGGTATCAGGGAGGGCGTCGCCAATTCGATCCTGATCAAGGTCAATCAGATCGGTTCCCTGACGGAAACCCTGGACGCGATCGAGATGGCTAAAAAGGCGGGCTATACGGCCGTCGTTTCCCATCGCTCCGGCGAAACGGAGGATGTGACGATCGCCGATATCGTCGTCGCTGTGAACGCGGGGCAGATCAAGACGGGTTCGCTGTCGAGGACGGACCGCGTCGCCAAGTATAACAGGTTGCTGCGTATTGAGGAGGAGTTGGGCGCCCCGGCCGTCTACGCCGGTGAGAATGCCTTCAATTTCGGCCGGGGCCGAAATTGAACGCTTGAAAAAGTCCGGGTGTTATGGTATTATTGCAAGAGTTGCCTCGGCGTGAGGATTCCGCCGCAGAACAGGAAAGAGACGCTTGTTTTTTCATGCGAGAAGCCCTGCGGGAGGCGGCGGAAGCCGCCGCCGCGGGTGAGATTCCCATCGGCGCGATCGTCGAGCGGGACGGGCGGATCATAGGCCGGGGGCGCAACCGGACGGAGGGCGAGAAAGACCCGACGGCGCACGCCGAGATCGAGGCGATAAGGCAGGCGGCCAAGGCGCTCGGCGGTTGGCGGCTCACGGCTTGTCGCATGTATGTGACGACCGAGCCTTGCGCGATGTGCGCGGGGGCGCTCGTGCTGGCCCGCGTGGATAAGGTGTATATCGGAACGCCCAACGCCAAGGGCGGCGCCTGCGTATCGCTCTACAACCTGCTCCGAGACGACAGGCTGAACCATCGCGTGGAGGCGGAAGTGGGCGTGTTGCGGGACGAATGCGAACATATAATGAAAGAATTCTTTGCGCGGCTTCGATCGAAGAAGCGCGCGCGTGCGGAGGACGATGATCAATGAGAAAATCCGTCGGTGTGTTCTGTACGGTTCTGTTGGCGCTTTTTTTATCGACGGTTCCTTGTTTTGCCGAAAGCTTGCGTCTGGTGGAAAACTATCCCGCAGAGGGCAGCCGGTCGTCGCCTCCGATCAATTTGGGGATCAAGCTCTTTTTCGACAGGGATGTGTCTGCGGAGGCGTATCGCGACCGGAACAAGGACTGCTTCAAACTGCTGGACGATACGGGGCGGTCGGTGCCGCTGGATGTGCTGTATACGGAATCGGATCCGACTTACATCCTCGTGATCGCCAAACCGGAGGATGATAAGAACGGCTTGGGTTCCGACCGGGAATATCGGTTCGAGATATCGCCGGAGTTGCAGGCCGCGGACGATTCCGTGCTGGAAACCCCGAAAGTCATCACCTTCCGCACGCGGAACACGTCCATGGATATGAACATCAATATGGTACTCATGGGCGTCATGTTCGTCGGTATGCTGGTGTTTTCGGCGATCTCGATGCGCAAACAGGCGAAGAAAGCCGCGGCCGTGACCGACAAGCAGAAAGTGAATCCCTACAAGGTCGCGAAAGAAACGGGCAAGAGCGTGGAAGCGGTCGTCGCGAAAGAGGAGAAGCGGAAGCAGCAGACCGCCAAGCGGAAAGCGCGGACGAACCCCTCCGCCTCGGATAAGGACAAGGCCGCGAAAGAGGCCGAAAACGAGACCGCGGGCGGACGCCGCGTGAAGCGCGTCAAGGGTCCGCGCCCGATCGCGGCCGCGGGTGGCCGTTACAGAACGGGGCGGAAAGCCGCCGCCGAAAAACGGGCGAGGGAGGAGGCCGCGCGCCGGGCGCGGGGTACGACCAAACCCAAGGGACAGGGCGCGCGGAGCAAGAAAAAACGGTAGCCTTTCCCGCCGGCCCCGCCGCGCGGGACCCGGGGACGCATATGAACAAGGACGCAAGCAAGCCGCGCGCCGGGCGCGCGATCACGTTGAAAGCCTACGCGAAGATCAATCTCTCCCTCGATATTCTCGGCAGGCTGCCAAACGGCTACCACAGCATAAGGACCGTAATGCAGCAGGTCGATCTGTTCGATACGGTTTCGGTTTCCGTGCGGGAGGGCGGCGCGGGTATGCGCGTCACGCTGTCGGCGGAGGCGGAGGCGGGGCTGGATACAAAGGCGCTTCCGACGGATGCGCGAAATCTGGCGCTGCGGGCGGCGCGCGCCTTTTTGGAGCGCTATGCCCCGCGATTTTGCGGGAGCGTTGCGATACACCTGCAAAAGCGGATACCGCTCGCGGCGGGTCTGGCGGGCGGCAGCGGAAACGCGGCCGCGGTGATCTTGGCCCTTGCGCGTCTGTGTCCGCCGCAGGGGATGCCGTTGCCGGCCGAGCCGGCCGCCCGCATGAAAAGCTTGATGGAACTCGGTTTTTGCATAGGCGCCGATGTTCCGTTTTGCATTATGGGGCAGGCGGCGCTGAACGGGGAACCGGGCCTGCGGGGCGACTTTGCGGCGGCCTGCGCCCTCGCCGAGGGGATGGGAGAGAGATTGACGCCGCTCCCCTCGTTGCGGGGCCGCGTGATCATAGCCAAGCCCGCGGCGGCCGTATCGACCGCCGCCGCCTACGCGGGTTTCGATCTCTCGGCCGTGCCCGCGCATCCCGATACGCAGGCGCTTGTGGCGGGTATCAGGGCGGGTGACGGTGGAAAAGTCAGAAAAAACATGATAAACGTACTTGAAATTCCTGTTCTAAAAGAGTATCCTGAAATTGCGGACATGAAAGAGACGCTGGCGGCGGATAAAAACGCCGAATGCGCGCTCATGAGCGGCAGCGGCTCCGCTGTGTTCGCTTGGTACAGGGATCGCGTCGCTTGCGAAACGGCGTTCGACGCGTTGCGGCGCGCGAAAAAAACCGTTTGGATGGCGGATTTGTTATAGCCCGCGTCGGACGGGCGGTACGAATCGGAAGGAACATCGGTGAAAAAGATTTTGGTAATCGACGACAGCCCGTTTTTCAGAGGGCAGCTGCGCGCGGTCCTGTCTTTCGCGTATGCGGTGGCGGAGGCGAATGACGGCGAAGAGGGTCTTGAGATGGTCAAGCGGGAGAAGCCGGACCTCGTTCTTCTCGACGGCGTTTTGCGGGGGATGAGCGGGTTTGAGGTCTGCCGCATACTGCGGGAGTCGGAGAGCAACAATTTAATGCCCATCGTCATGATCACTTCGTCCGACAGGCAGGAGGATATCTTGCGCGGTCTCGAACTCGGCGCGGACGATTACATCACGAAACCTTTCAACAATCGGGAACTGATCAGCCGCATTAAGAATCTGCTGCGCCGGATAGACCGAAACAGGGACGCCAATCCGCTGACGGGGCTTCCCGGGAATATAGAGATACAGCGGGAGATCATGAGCCGTATCAGCAAGGGCGACAAGTTTGCGGTGGGTTATGTGGACCTGGATAATTTCAAGGCCTACAACGATGCCTACAGCTTTTCGAGGGGGGACACGGTCATCGTTTTGACGGCCGACATCCTGCGCGATCAACTGCGGCTTTGGGGGAACCCGGACGATTTCACGGGGCACATCGGCGGGGATGATTTCATATTTGTCACGACGCCGGACAGGGTTGTGAAGATCTGCGAGGAGATCATCGCGATATTCGACGAAAGGATACGGGATTTTTACAACGAGGACGATCTGAAAGCGCTCTGCGTCAAAACCATAAATCGCAAGGGTGAAGTGGAGGTGTTCCCGCTGATGAGCATCTCGCTCGCGGTGGCGACAAATCTGTGCCGCAAGCTGGACAATTACCTTATAATCAGCGATATAGCGGCCGAACTGAAGAAGAAATTGAAGCGTATGCCGGGGAGCAATTACTGTGTAGACCGCAGGACGGACGCGCCCGCGGCATCCGCAGCCGGAGGATAAATTCAAACGATGATAACGACCGAAATTGCAGAGAATGTTCGGCTTTGGCTTGAGCAGCCGGACCTGGCGGAGGAACTTCGCGCGGAGCTTTCCGCTCTGGAACGGGCTGCGGCAAACGATCCGAACGGCGCGGCGGCGGACGAGTTGAACGATCGGTTTTACAGGGATCTTGAATTCGGAACGGCCGGTATGCGCGGCGTGATCGGCGCGGGCAGCAACCGCATGAACCTATATACGGTACGGCGCATTACGCAGGGTCTCGCGGATTATATCAACGCGGAAAAGCGGGACGCGGCCACAAGGAAGAGGCCGTCGGTCGCGATCGGATACGACAACCGGATCCAATCGGACGCCTTTGCCTTTGAAACGGCCTGTGTGTTGCTCGCGAACGGCATAGACGTGTACATCTACCCCGCCTTGGCGCCGACGCCGGCGCTCTCCTTTGCCGTGCGGCATTGCGGCTGCGACGCGGGCGTGATGATCACCGCGAGCCACAACACGAAAGAATACAATGGGTATAAGGTATACGATTCGGCGGGGGAGCAGAGTCTGCCGAATGAGGCGGACGCGATCGCGGCCCGGATCGAGAGCGTAAAGATCTTCGGAGATGTCAAGACCGTCGCTTTGGCGTTCGGCGGCCCTTTCGCGGAGCGTCTTGCGGTCTGCGCCGCGCGCCCCGCGGACGGCGGCGCGCGCTTGACAATCCTCCCGGACGGCGTGATGGACGCCTTTATCGAGGCCGTGTTGGCGCTCTCGATGGGGAAGCGGAACTTCTCGGGGTTTTCCGCCGTCTATACGCCATTGAACGGAACGGGGAACATCCCGGTCAGGCGCGCGCTCGCCGCGATCGGACTCACGGACTTGCATATCGTGCGGGAACAGGAGGCCGCCGACGGCGAATTCCCGACCTGCCCTTATCCGAATCCCGAGAAGAAAGAAGCTCTCGCGCGGGGCCTCGCGCTCTGCGAGCGCTTGCGCGCGGAGGGGCGGCCGCCGGATATCCTGCTGGCCACCGATCCGGACTGCGACCGGGTGGGCGTCGCCGTACTGCATAAAGGCGCGTACAGGCTGTTGACCGGCAATGAGGTCGGCGTTCTGCTGCTGGACTTCATCTGCAGATCGAGAAAGGCCGCCGGCACGATGCCAAAGAAGCCCGTCGCCGTAAAGACCATCGTATCGAGTCCCTTGGCCGCGGCCGTCGCGGAGCGGTACGGCGTAGAGATGATCAACGTCCTTACGGGTTTCAAGTTCATCGGCCGGCAGATCACGCTGCTCGAGGAGAGGGGCGAGGCGGAGCGCTATATATTCGGCTTCGAGGAAAGCTGCGGCTATATGTCCGGCACGCACGTGCGCGATAAGGACGCCGTCAACGCCTGTGTGCTGATCGCGGAACTCGCGGCCGCCTGCAAGGAGGAGGGCCGCACGATCGCGGACCGATTGGAGGAGATCTGCCGCGCGTACGGTTTTTGCGAAAATGCCCTGATCGAGTTCGCTATGGACGGCGAGAGCGGCATGAAGCGCATAGGGCGCATTATGCGTACGCTTCGGGAGAGACCGCCGCGGGAACTTTTTCACGCGCCCGTCGCGGAAACGGCGGATTACCTTTCGTCGCGCAGGCTTGCGGCGGACGGGCGCGAGAGCGGCATAGACCTGCCCAAGGCGGATGTGCTTGAATTTGTCTTTTCGGACGGAACCGGCCTTATCGCGCGTCCCTCGGGCACGGAACCCAAGTTGAAGATCTATCTGGCCGTTTCCGGCGCGACGCGTGAGGCTTCGGTCTCGGCCGCGCAGGTGCTGCGGGAGGAGATCGGTGCGCTGATCGACGGCATTGCATAGGGTTTGGAAATGACGGCACTGGGTATCATATTCGGAGGCAAGTCGGAGGAACATGAGGTGTCCGTCCTGTCGGCGTCGTCGGTCCTCGGCGCGATCGACAGGACGAAATACGCTCCTGTGCCGATCGGTATCAATAAGGACGGCCGTTGGTTTTTGATTGCGGAGGGCCTTGCGGGTATAGAAAAGCTGGATGATCCCCGCGTCAAAACGCTGATTCCGAGCGGCGCAGGGGATGCGCGGCGAGCGCTCAATCCGGGGGACCTGCCCGCGCTGATCGATTTCGCGTTTCCCGTTTTGCACGGTCCCTACGGGGAGGACGGCAAGATACAGGGCCTTTTTGAGATGTTGGGTCTGCCCTACGGCGGTTGCGGCGTTACCGCGTCGGCCCTTGCGATGGACAAGATTTTCACGCGGGAATTGTGGTTGCGCGCGGGTCTGCCCGTGTGCCGGCACGCGGTTTTGCGGCGGTGCGCGTATGCGGCGGATCCCGCGGGGGAACGCGACCGCGTTGCGCGCGCGCTCGGCTATCCGATCTTCGTGAAGCCCGCCAACCTCGGGTCCAGCGTCGGCATCGGCAAGGTCCGGGACGCGGACGCGCTCCCGCGTGCGATCGAACGGGCTTTTCTGTACGATGACAGGCTGATCCTGGAGGAGGCCGTGGATTGCAGGGAATTGGAGGTCGGCGTTCTCGGCAATGCAAAACCCGCCGTGTCCGCCGTCGGTGAGATCGTTCCCGCGACGGAGTTTTACGATTACGATTCCAAGTACCGCAGCGACGCCACGAAACTCTTCATTCCCGCAGACGTTTCACGCGAAACGGCCGCGACGACAGAGGCGCTCGCAAAGAAAGCCTATATCGCCCTGAACGCCGCAGGCTTCGCGCGGATTGACTTTTTTCTGGACCGGAAGAGCGGGGCGGTTTTGCTGAATGAAATCAATACGATACCGGGCTTTACCGCTTACAGCATGTTCCCCTTGCTGTGGCGCGAAGCGGGCGTGGCTTATGAGGTTTTAATCGAAAGGATTATCGGACTGGGCTATGAAAGATATTATGCTGAAAATAATAGGGAGCCAAATCACGCACGATGAGGGCGATGCGCGCATGGAGTTCATCACCGAGGGGAGGTACGCCGAGGAAAAGGGTTCCGTCCTGCTTTCGTACGACGAGAGCGAGCTTTCCGGCATAGAGGGTTGCACGACGAGTCTCTGCATTAAGGACGGCAAGATCAAGATGGAACGTTACGGCGGCCTCATCGGTGTGGACACCGCCATTGAGTTTGAACAGGGCAGACGCTTCAAGGGTTATTACGATACGCCTTTCGGTTCGGTCGAGATGGAACTCCTGACGAATTTTGTCGAGGATAACATCGAACGCAAAAACGTGTCCGGCTATCTGTCCATAGATTACAACATCTGTTTGAAAGGGCTTGCGGAGAGCCGCAGCCGTTTGAAGATCGAGATCATCTGAAAACGCACAAGGGAGGTTTGTATGAATCCACGAAGGACAAAACGGATCGCGCGGATCATCGCGATCATCACGATTGCCGCTATGGTGATCACCTCGGCGACATTTTTAGGCTCGATGTATTGGACTTACGGCGCGTCTTTGGACGCCGAGGAAGAGGCTTATCTGGACGAGCGGCTTGAGATATTGAAGTCGTATATAAAGACGCTGGAGGAACAGTACAAGGACGAGGTGGATTACAAGACCTTGCTGGACGGCGCATACGCGGGCGTCGTTGATATCTTGGGCGATCCCTACAGCGTGTATTACGCGGACCAAGGCGAGGGCGATGATTTTGTGTCGGACGTGCTGGGGACCTTTTCCGGCGTCGGACTGAGCCTTGAGGAGTACGACGGCGCCATCCGCGTTGTGGCGGCCTTTCCCGAGGCCCCGGCCGGCAGGGCCGGCGTTACGACCGGCGATATTATAAAGAGCGTGGACGGCGTTTCGGTGCAGGGAAAGGCGATGTCCGAGGTGGTTCTTTTGATTCGCGGCGAGGCGGGTACGCGCGTCAACATCGTCTTTGTGCGCGAGGGACGGGAGATTTCGTATACCTTGGTGCGCGAGCGGATTCATCTGGCTTCGGTGGAAGGCGTCCTGCTCGAGGACGGCATAGCTTACATCAGAATTCTCAGCTTTGACGACGATTCCGATGCGGAGTTTCGCAGGATAAAGGACGAACTGACCGAGGCCGGCGCGACCTCGCTGATCCTCGACGTGCGCAACAATCCCGGCGGCCTTGTCGAAACGGTTGTGAACGTGGCGGAACAGCTTATGCCGGCGGGTCCGGTCACGTATTTTCGGCACAAGGGCAATCTGATTTCCGTTCAGAAAGCTTCGGGCAGGAATTATACGGGGATGCCCGTCGTGATGTTGATCAACGGCGGTTCGGCCAGCGCGTCGGAGATCCTCGCGGGCGCGCTGCAGGACAGCGGCGTTGCGACGCTGGTCGGAACGACCACCTACGGCAAGGGTGTCGGACAGACCATATTCAGCATTGCGGACGGCGGTTCCGTCAAGCTGTCCACTTTCTATTTTGAAACGCCGGACAAGCATCCCGTGGATCGGGCCGGGATCAGCCCCGATTATTATGTTCCCATGCCCTTGTCCGCAGAGGCGTCCGCGGAGGCGGCGGAACAGTACGCGTCGTTCGCGCCCATGAGCGAAAAGGCGAAACCGGGTCTCGGCGATACGGGGCTGAATGTGTTCGGCGCGCAACAGAGGTTGGCGCTTCTCGGCTATGCCGTGACCGTCACGGGCACGATGGACGCCGCCACGGAGGAAGCCGTGAAACGCTTTCAGGCTTCCGCGGGTCTGTATCCCTACGGCGTCTTGGACTACGGCACGATGACGCGCCTCGATACGGAGTGCGCCGCATACGTGACGGGCGCCGGCAACGCCTCCGCCGAGGATCCGCAGCTCGCAAAGGCCGTCGAGTTGCTGCGCGGGCGGTAGGGCGAAAATCGCCGGCTCTTGAACATTTGCGCGGGATACGGCCCGCGCGCGAGGGGGACATGTGCGTCCGCCCGCCGGCTGTCTGCCGTCCGGAATTATTTTTAATATTTTTAATATTATGTAAATTTCATCGAACACCTTGACAGACGATGAAAATATGGTACAATAAATGCGTTGCGATTGCGATGTGACCGTGAGACCCGCGATCGCAGAACGCGGAGAAGTACTCAAGCAGGTTGAAGAGGACGGTTTGCTAAACCGTTAGACCGGGTTACCGGTGCATGGGTTCAAATCCCATCTTCTCCGCCACACGCTTATTAAAAAACCACCGTTTACTCCAACGGTGGTTTTGTCGTAACGGTGTTCCTGTGTGATAAAACTTTTTTTGCCGTTTTCATTGTGGCAAATCTGAAAACAGGCGGGGATAATTCGATCTTCCGTCAACGATATGATAAACATATGCAAGTTTTGTTTTCAAAATTTTTTGCGGTATGACGGAATAACGGAAATCATACTGTAAATGAGCGCAGTACCCGTTCACTGCGCTCAGGATATAAATGAGAGGAGCGGAACGAAGTTCCGCTAGGCTCCGCAGGCCTCATGCGGGCGCATACCCGCGGCCTCCGCTTCCTCGCGGGAATCGAAATACACGCGGTTTTTCAAATCGGGCAGGCTTTTGCAGTCCGGCGCGTGGTAGACTTGCGTGTTCCTGTTGCCGATACGCGCGGCATCCGCGGTCTGCGGCGCGCCGGACGGGACGAGGGTCCGCCGGTCCGCCGCGGTCGGGTTTGTTTGCGCGTCCGCATTGCGTTCGACGGTGAAATTCACGGTCCTGCCGTCGCTCGTCGCCGTTATCGTACCCTGCATGTCCGTTCGGAACACCGTCACGTCCGCGTCGCGGAGTTTTGAGAGCGTGGCCTCGTGCGGATGTCCGTAGCTGTTATGCTCTCCGCAGGAAATGACCGCGTACTGCGGCATGATTTCCCGCA
Organism: Eubacteriales Family XIII. Incertae Sedis bacterium; assembly: GCA_031278255.1. GTDB lineage: Bacteria > Bacillota > Clostridia > Peptostreptococcales > Anaerovoracaceae > JAITLA01. The sequence continues at coordinate 17,033 of JAITKU010000097.1, forward strand.
GGAATGGATAGCTCGTGCCGGTTTCGCTGCCGTGGTGCCCGACTTTCAGCACGGTTGCCGAAAGGTCGCGGCCCGTCTCAAGGATGTCCGCCTCCTCGTCGCGTTCGCAGTCGCCCGTGAACAGGAAGCGCACAGCGCCGTAGGTCAGTTTGAGTACGATGGACGTGTTGTTCGGCTCGCTCGTGGGTTTGATCGGGCCGAGAATCGTAAATTCCGCGCCGCCGAGTGTGAATATGTCGCCGGGGCGCGGCACGCTTACGGTCTTGCCCTGCGCGCCGAGATATTTGACGAAATTCCGAAACGCGCCGCTTTCGGACTCCGTTACGGGGCAGAGCGCGGTATCGATCGTCGCGTAGTTCAGCGCGCCCGCAAGCCCGCCGATGTGATCCTCGTGGGCGTGTGTGCCTACGATATACGCAAGGTGCGATACGCCGCGCTCTTTGAGGAAAGCGTATATGAGATCGGAATCCGCCGCGTTGCCGCCGTCGATCAACATCGCCGCGCCGTCGCAGAGGACGAGCGCGGAATCCGCCTGTCCCACGTCGATGAAATACACGGTCAGGCCAAGGCCGGGGCCGCCCGTCGCGGGCGCGCCGCTTTGGGATACGCCGTTTTGCAAAGCGCCGCAGGCGGACAGCAGAAAGAGCGTCGCGACGCTTAGAATTGATAATATGCGTTTCAATACTTGTCTCCATTCCGCCGCGGCCGCCTCGCGGTCAGCCGCGACTTTGACGGATCATCCACAACTTGCGTTCATGTAAATATCGCCGTTTGCGCGAAAGAAACGGAAGCGCTTGCGCTACCCCTATAATACCGGAATTTACTGCGGAATTCAAATTTGGCTGTCCTCGAAAGATTGCGCATTGACAGGCGTGCAAAACCGTGATAATATAATAAACAGATGTGCAAAGGGCAGTGCGGACGCGCCATGAATATGTTGAAATTTCAACGCTTTTTTGTTTAAACGGCGGGCGGGCCTTGCGGCTTCGCGTTCTTGCGGGTACCCTTGTGGCGGGTCTGCGATTCCCGCGGCTTTGCGCCGGTTCTTTCCTTGCCGAACGCGCGAACGCCTTTCCGCCTTGCGGCATCGCACGTATCGCATGATCGCACGGGGGCATAGCTCAGTTGGTTAGAGCGCATGGATCACAACCATGAGGTCACAGGTTCGAATCCTGTTGTCCCCACCATCAATAGAGCAAGCCCACGGCAAAAATCGTTCTGTGAAGCGTTTTTGCTGTGGGCTTGCCTGTTTGTCGCGGCAATTCGGCGCGCGACAACAATCCTTTCCGATTTCTGTAAAAAAAATCTCGTTTTGTATTGATTCATTAGGGCATCGGTGATATGCTAATGTTGATCGGCGGTGGATCGCGTCGTAGGTTTTGCGCGGATATTCCGGGACGCGCGGCCGGCGCGAACGGAAAAGCGGGCGCAGGGGCGTCGGAAGCTTGTTTCGGGAGCGAACGATACGGAGAATCGCTTCGGGAGGGAAGCGGCTATGGATTCATTTCAGGGAAAAATCTGCCCTTACTGCAAAACGCGTATCTCGCTCGGAGAGGAACTGACGGTCTGCCCGGTCCGCGAAATGCCGCACCACCGGGTCCGGCGGGAAAAGAACAAGGGCTGTACGACTTTCGGATGCGTCGAGCAATATTATGAACCGCGGGGCACGAACTTCAAATTCGGTTCCGTCCGACATTCGGCTTCGCCTCATTCCTCCGTTCGCCCGAGGCTCACTTCGCCGGCCTGTTTTACACTGCGGCTAAAGCCGCGTAAAACAGGCGACTTTGCGCGCGGGAAGCACCCGAATTGTTGAACGACGGCGTCAGTCCCCCGCCTCTACAGGCGGCGGGTTTCAACTTTCCAAGCTGTCAGTGGCGGGTGCAATCCCCCACTGACGCCTATGTTTTGAGGGGCGGCGGGCCAAGCCCTTG
>JAITKU010000116.1 GCA_031278255.1 Eubacteriales Family XIII. Incertae Sedis bacterium
GCGGTCTCGTCGGGACGGAACTTGCGATTCACCTCGCCATGCTGGGCAGGTCCGTGGATGTCGTTGAAATGCTCGGCGAGATCAGTCACGGCGGCAACGCGCTGCACATCAAGGCGATCGACAATGAGATCAGGCGCTACGGCGTCCGCATACATTTCCATACGAAAGCCGTCGGGATTACGGAGAAGGGCCTTGTCGGAGAGGATGTCAAAACGGGAGGAAAGCGGACTTTCGACGCCGAAACCGTCATTTTCGCGCTCGGCATGACGCCCCTGCAGAAAGAAGCCGCGGCTTTCTACGATTGCGCGCCGCAATTTCATATGATAGGCGACTGCAAGGAGGCGAGAAATCTCATGACGGCCGTCAACGGCGCGTTTTATGTCGCGCGCGATGTCGGAAGATTTTTTTAGCGGGGGAATTGCGAAGATGGCAGACGTTTCCGAGATCAAGATTCCGGTCATTCCGCAGGAATTTGAATTGAACGATCACGATTACCCGATTTCGCCGGGGGAGAATCTCCTGCGCGCGCTCAAGCACGAAAAGCCGCTGTGGATGCCGAACTTGTTCGGCGGCGGTCTGCCGGCGCCCATGCCCGCCATCAATACGCCCTCCGCGGAAGCGGACTGCGATTATAGGGATTGGTTCGGCGTGGGCTTTCGATATTCGGAGCGACAAGGCTCGCCGACGCCGATCCTGCCGGTGCTGTCGGAGGCGGTCAATTGGGAAAAGGAGATCCGATGGCCCGATCTTTCAAAATTCGATCTTTCCGTGCCGGACAAGGATTTTGTTCGGGATTCGGGCCGCCTCGTGTATACGTGGCTTCCGAGCGTCTGCATTCAGCAGTTGTACGCCCTGGAGGACTTTGAACAGTCGCTGGTCGATTTGATCACGGAACCCGCGGCGTGCAGGGCGCTGTTTGAAGCCTTGGTCGATTTTCACATCGAGGTCTTTGACGAAAGAAACAGGGCCTACCGCTTCGATTATGTCATTTACGGCGACGATTGGGGCACGATGCGCGCGCCGTTCTTCTCGGTCGAAACCATGCGGGAAACCATGCTCAAACCCACGGCCCGTTTCCTGCGGCACATCAAGGAAGCGGGTGTGAAAACGGTTTTCCACAATTGCGGCCTTATCAACGATTTCATCCCCGCCATCGCGGAAGAGATCAAGCCCGACGCGATGGACCTGCAGTTCATGAACGATATCGCGGGCATGATGAAACGGTACGGCGCCGGCCTGACTTTTGATCTTCAAAACGCGGGCGACCGCATCCTCTACGATCCGCAGACTACGCATGCGGCGATACGGCAAAAAGCGCGCGAATGTGTGGATATATTCGGTGCGCATGTCATGCCGGGCGCCGGCGGCGTCGTATTCCAGAGCGCGATGGACGCGGAAAAGGCGAATGTGTTCTGGGACGAAATCTACGCGTACAGTCTGGAAAAGTACAGGGGTTTGCATCGGTAAGGAAAAGGAGGAATATCCGTATGCGGACCCGGCGGCACGCCGCCGCGCGCAAGGGGCGGTCGTTGTCGAACGATTGTTGCATGTCATTGCGCAGGGTTTGTTTCGTAAGCGTCCGGCAGTCAACACGGAGGGCACCCGCAAAGGCGCAAGCGCGCGACGAAGGTGCCCGAAACAAGGAAAGGAGAAACAAAATGAAACGCACGATCGCAATCCTGTCGGTTTTGGCGATGCTCTTCATGCTCGCCGCGTGTACCGGCGACAAAACGACGCAGGAGCAGGAGGGCGCGTCCGTGTCCGAGGACGAATCCGCAAACGGCGCGGCGGGAGACGCCGACGCCGTGACGACGGGATGGTATCCCGACGCGCTCGCGGCCGCGGAGAGCCGTGATACCTACACCATTGTGTACATCTCCATAGCGATGACCGATCAACTTCACTCCTCGTTGAATCTTGCGCTCAAGGAATGGTGTTCCAAACTCAACTGCGAGTATGTGTCCTACGACGCGAAAGCCGACTACGACGCGTTCCTGTCCGCGGTTGAAACCTACGCGTCACAGGGCGTTGACGGCCTCATCATCGATGTTGACGTGTCGGCGCAGAGCAGCGTTCGCGATATCTGCGCGTCGTACGACGTTCAGTGGTTCCCGGCCATGTCGCCCTTTATGGACGACAACAACGAGGTCTACGTTGCCCCGGCGGCCATCCTCGACAGCTACGAGTGCGGCCAAAAACAGGTCGATTGGATGTTTGACAGCTACGGAACGGAACTCGGCGTTTCCGAAGTCGATCCGTCCAAAATCGGCTATATCTTCCTCGACTGGTCGCCGCACCCCGAGATCCATCTTCGCTTTGAAGGGGCTTCCGCCCGCTATGCGGAGCGTTACCCCGACCTGTTTGAAACGAATTGGTTTACGATCGATGTTCTCCCCGGCGGTCCCGAGAATTCCGAGGGCGCTTTCGATTTGGTATCCGCCCACCTCTCGACGAACGGCAATAAGTTTGACTACTGGTTCATCGGTTCCGCGACCGATGAGTTTGCGATCGGCGCGACGCGCGCGGTCGAGCAGCTCGGTCTGGAGGATAAGTGCATAATATCGGCCATCATGGGCGGCAGCGTTATCGAGGAATGGAAGGCGGGTGAAAAAAGCGCGTGGAAATCCCTCGTTACGGTACCGCTCGTGGTCGTGTCCGAGCCGATGATCTGCGGTCTGCTCTCCATCCTCGACGGACGCGCGACCTACGAAACACTCTGGCAGGACAGCGTCCCCGCCGGCCAGACCTACGGTGTTATCGAATTCCCGCCCGAGATCTTCACGTATGAGAACAAGGATCTGTATTACGCCACCGTTGACGAGTGGATCAAGGTGAAATACGGTTCGTGAGCCTCGCCGGACGGCGGAAAGCGGAATGTACGACTGATGTATGTGCGGTGCGAACCTCCCGTTTGCACCGCGCTTTTTGCCGCGCGAGCGCCGCAGGGACGGGGCGGGCAGGTCTCGTTTGCACCGCCGCAAACCGAACGAACGGGGGACGCAAGCATGATTGTAAGTATTGGAGAATTTTCCAGAATCAGTTCTGTTCCCACGACCACGCTGCGCTTTTGGGAGCGCACAGCCATACTGAAGCCGACGTGGGTGAACCCGCAGAACGGGTATCGCTACTACGACGCGGCGCTGCTGAAATCCGTAAGCACCATTCTCGCGCTCCAAAACTGCGGCTTCAAGAACAAGGAGATCAAAAACTGCGTTTCTCACGAACTTCCGACGGAACTTTTCGTGAACAAATTCGCGGAACTGCAGAGCGCGCGGAAGAAGATCGAGTCCGCCATGCAGTACCTCACGTTTTTTCTCGGGGATGCGACTTCGCGCCACGCCGTCGTGGCGAAGCGCATTCCGGAAATGCAGTACATCGTCACGCGGCGGATATTCAAGGATCGAAACGAGATTCATCGCAAACTCGCCGAGATCGTCGAGTACATCATCAAGGGCAATATCGTGTCCAAACAGCCCTACCAAACGATGGGCGTGTATTACAGCGGAGAGCGCGCAACCCGCGATATCGATTACGAGTGCAGGGTTCGCGTCGTCAATGCCCCAAGCGATTGTCCGTACGAGATAAAAAAGACGCCCGCCGTGAACTTGGCCGCGAGCATTTTGCACAAGGGTTCCTATGAAATCCCGAACCAATACTACGATCTGCTTCTGCGCTGGATAAACGAAAACGGCTACATCCCCTGCGGCGAAACGCGCGAATGGTTCATCACCGATCCCTACGACGGCAAGACGGATACGGACAGCCACATATCGGAGATGCAGATACCGATTCGCGTGGCGGGGCCGTAGGTTTCGGCCGGCGGGCGTTTACACGCAAAGCAGGTTTTCGTACAGTTCCCCCGCAAAGGCCCCGACATCGCGGAGCAGCGGAAGGTTCAGGGTGCGCGCCGGCGGTCCGTCCGCGTGCCCTATGTATCCGCGCGCGAGATCGGACGGCGCGGGGGCGCAGGGGTATGCGCGATCCGCAAAAAAACGCTTTTCGAGCAGATATACGGCCGCGACCGCATCCCACGCATAAAAACCGTCGAGTCCGTAGATCTTTGCTTTCGCGTCGAGCCAACTCTTCGTTTGCTCGCGGATATACCGCCCGACCGGACGGTTTGCGGCAGTCAGGCGCGTTTCGTGTTCGTCGCGGCGGATATACGCCGGGAGACAGTTGTTTCCCGTCGCGATCGAGATGTTTTTCCCGTTTGTCAGCACGCAGTGGGACGCCTCGGGGTCGCATGAAAAATTGAGTTCGTCCGGTCCGCGGCCGTCCGGGAACAAAGCCTCTGTGATGCCGCCCATAAGGACGAGTTCTTTGATTTTGCCGAAGAAACCGGGATCGAGTTCGTAGGCGGCGCGGAGGTTTGTAAGCGCCCCCGTGGCGAGTATTCTCAGCCCGCCGCGGCACGCATCGGCTTGCCGGACCAAAAAACGCGCCGCTTCCGAGCGGCGGTCGTCTTTCGACGCCCCGCCCTTTAGGACGGGGATTTCCGTCCTGCCGATGTCGCGGAGCATTCTGCGCGTGTTTTCGTATGTCACATCGACGCCGCTGTTTCCGTAGGTCGCGGTGATGCCGGCGAGCGGCGCCCGCTTGCCGAGCAAATACAGCAAGGCCAAGCCGTCGTCAAAGGGTTGCGCGGGTATTCCGAACGTATTATCGCAATCGAATACGATACGGTCCCCGTTTCCCGCCGAATGATTCATAGGACTTCTCCAAAAAGCGATTCAACTGTGTTCCGAGATGTATTCCAAGGTCAGCGGTATTTTGCTTTCGTCGCCGCGCCGGATATACCGAAACCCGCTGTCGAACAGCATTTTTCTGCAGGCCGCCATATCCATGCCGCGATTGGCGGAGGTCTCGGCCATGTGATCGCGCGGGTTTACGCCCGTTTCGGCGGTGGCGACGTTTGCGCCGGAGACGTAGCCGATTTCGGTCGGCTCGTGAACGCCTATATAGGTCATCGTCGGCATGGAGAACGTCGCCAGGGCGACGACCGCCGCAATCTGCCCCAAGCGCAGATTGGAGATTTGACCGCGGCCGGCGAGGGGCGATCCCGGCACGGGTTCCCGCCGCATTGCCGCGTGCTGCGTGCAACCGAGTTCGATTCCGATGAACATATTGTCCACAAGCTGCTCGATCGTATGCTCGGGACCGATGGGCTCCAGACAGCTGAATATTTGAAGCCCCGCGTCGAGCGCGCCGCGCATCGTCTTTAATCTTTGCTCCGGGTCCAGCGCGGTCACGCTGCCCTCTCCGAGGCGGCATACGTGGTATACGCCCGTGACGCCCGCTTTTTTCATCTCCGAAAACGCGTCGGTATCGCTGTCCCCGACGTTCGCGAGCAGCTGCGCGGAACCTTTGATCCGTTTCTTCGCCAGCTTGACCCTGTCGAGGAAAAAGTCCAAATCGTATTCGTGCATACACATGAGATACAGCCCGTACAGGTCGTCGTCTTTCGTAAAATCGGTCAGCTTCGCGACAAAATCTTCATCGCTGACGCGATACGATGCGAGGCTCGTGTGATCCTTCCCGAAAGAGCAAAAGCCGCAATTGCCCGGGCAGGGCGCCATCTCCAGGCCGATCTGCCCCAGTATAATCGCGGAATTGTCGTTGCCGCCGCGAACGATGTCCGTTGCGACGGCGCGCATAATCTGCGATTCCAAGGAATTCTCATCGAACGCGAGCATATGGGCGCAATCCGCGCGGCCCGGCGAAAGGCCGGCGTAAGCCGCATCGAGTATATTGCGCAGGCGTTTGTCGATCCGCATTGCCGTTCTCCTTACGCTGTGGCGCCGCCGCAGCTCGAACCCGCCCCCGCCGTACAGGCGTAGCAGTGGTTGCCGAATACAATCCCGCGTCCCCCGAACGCGGGGAAATCCCGGATGCGGCCCGGGACGGCGGCTTTCAGGCCCAACGCGATGTTGAAGTCGCAGTCGTACAGCGAGCCGTCCCAATCGACGGAGATCTGATTGCGGCACATCATATTCTCGACGGCGGCGGGGTTGAACGCGGCGATCAAGCGGTTCATATATCCCGTCAGATTGCCGCTGCGATCGAGAAAATCGCCGAAGCGCCCGATCGGGCTGTTTGTGATCGCGTAGAGATTGTTGAACGCGATGTTGTGCGAGGCGGCCAGCTTCTTTCTGAATTCGGCCGCCAGACTTTCCTGATTCGCGGGCAGGAACGCGCCGCCGGGGTTGTACACGAGCCGCAGCGCAAGTTTTGGTTTTGTGCCGTAGCCCAGATCGTTCAGCCTGCGCAGCGCCGATATGCTTGCCGAAAACACGCCCTTGCCGCGCTGTCTGTCCGTGTCCGCTTCCGCGTAATACGGCAGCGATGCGACGATCTCCACGCCGTTCTCCGCGTAAAGCGCGGGAAAAGCCGCAAAGTCGCTTTCCAAAAGTACGGTGAGATTCGTCCGGACGATGGTGTGAATCCGGCGCCTTGCGGCTTCCCGAACGAGCCAAGGAAAATCCGGATTGAGTTCGGGCGCGCCGCCCGTGATGTCGAGGGTTTTGAAGTCCCGCTTTTCAAAGGCTTCGAGGCAGGCTTGCATGATGTCTTTGCGCATGACCTCGGCGCGGTCCGGCCCGGCGTCCATATGGCAATGCTTACAGGCGAGATTGCACCTTCTCCCGATGTTCACCTGCATGGTGCCGGGCGACGGGAGCGCCGCGCCGAATTTCCGGCATTCCGCCCTGTCGGCGAAGGAGGGGAAGTCTTTTACGCGTTCCGCGTATTTGTTCGCCATCGCCTACAGTTCGAGCGTCCGAACGACGTTTTTCGCCTGCATACCGTGGGCAAGCGTGGCGCCGCCGCGGATCGCCGCCGCCGCGTGTACGGCCTCGATCATCTGCTCTTGGTTCACGCCCATTTGCAGCAGCGTCTGCGTATAGGAATCGATGCAATACGGGCACTGCACGGCGTGGGCCGCCCCGAACGCGATGAGGGCTTTTTCCCGCGCCGTCAAAGCGCCCTCCTCAAATACGGCGCCGTAATATGCCATAAACTTATCCCAGAGCGCGGGCGCGTTTTCCCCCATATTGCCGAACGCGGCGAGATCTTCCGGATTGTAGTAGGTTTTCATCGCGAATTCTCCTTTAATAGAATGGTATGATCGGAGCCTAAGCATATCATTCATATAGATAAATGTCAATATGTAATGTGCATTAATTGTTCTCATTGATTGAAATATGAGGGCACATCCCGGGAACGCGAGGCGGGTCCCGGTATTGTTCCGGAACCGAGCTTCCGTCATTTATGCGATTGTGTAAAAAAAAACACATGCAAAACTTAAAAATTTTAAAAAATTCACCTTTTTGTTGTCATTTTGTTGTATAATGATAGAACAACATAAAAAGCTTCTCATTCGTGATGTTTCTGCATTGAATTTGCAGGTATTTCTTGCTTTGTAAACAGCCCTGATCCTTGCCGATCGGTATACCCGGATACGGATACAGGAGAATGTAAGATTCTTTGCATTAAAACCGTAAAAACTCATAAGATGCTCCCCTTTAAGGGTTAAATGGGAGATGCTGATAAGTATACTGATTTGCAAATACAAAAAATGTAAAAACGGGATGGAATACGGGCAGAAATACACATAAATACGCATCAATATACTCCATTCATGAGATTAAAAGGAAGCGCAAATTAGTATACTTTGAAGCGGATACAGAAAATGTAAAATTTAAAGCGCAGAAGCACAAAAAAACCATGAATCGCTTCCATTTATG
>JAITKU010000059.1 GCA_031278255.1 Eubacteriales Family XIII. Incertae Sedis bacterium
CGCGAGGGCAGACTGAAAACGGCTATGGCGATGCTCGACGACGGTCTGCCGTTTGAGGCGGCATCCAAGTACACGGGCATCCCCGTGGACGAACTTGCGCGGTACGCGGAGAAAAGCAAACTCCGGTGACGCGGACGCGGGCTTCATCGTAGCGCTGACGGGCGATATCATGACCATGCCGGGTCTGCCGAAAGTCCCGAGCGCGGAAAGGATGGACGTGGACAGTGCGGGCAGGATCAGCGGTTTGTTTTAGACTTATCGCGCCCGTTTGTACGGTTTTGATCACATTTTGAACAATGGCGGAAAACATGGATTTTGCGAAACGAAGTTGTACGGAATTTGTCGGGGCGCTCGCCTCGGGGGATCCCGTTCCCGGCGGAGGCGGTGCCTCCGCGCTCGCCGGCGCCCTCGGCGTCGCGCTCGGGAATATGGTCGCTTCCCTGACACTCGGGAACCGAAAATACGCGGATGTGCATACGGATATCGCCGCGCTGCGGGAACGCGCGACGCGTTTGCAGGATGAACTGCTCGCGTTGGTGCAAAAGGACGCCGAGGGCTTTGAACCCTTGGCGCGCGCTTACAAAATGCCGCGCGGGAGCGAGGCGGAAAGGGCGGAGAAAGCGCGAACGATGGAAGCGGCCTTGGCGGAGGCTTGCGGCGCGCCGCTGTCCGTTATGGAGAAATGCCGGGAGGCGATCGATCTGCACCGGGCCTTTCTCGAAAAGGGCGCTTCCGGCGCCGTGAGCGACGTGGGCGCCGGCGTCCTGCTCTGCGCGGCCGCGCTGCGGGCCGCGAGCCTGAATGTGTTTATCAACACGAAGTCCATGGCGGATCGCGCGCGCGCGACCGCGTTTGACCGGCGTGCGGAAGCCTTGCTGAGCGGCGGTTTGCCTGCGGCGGACGCCGTGTATACCGCTGTTTTGACGCGGCTTGAAAGGGGGGCGGGCAATGGCTGAGCTTTTGCGGGGCGCGCCCGTGGCGAATGCGCTGTGCGAGGCGCCGGCGCGTGAGGCGGCGGCGCTGGCAAAGAAGGGCGTCGTGCCGGCCTTGGCGATCGTCAGGATAGGAGAAAGACCGGACGATATCGCGTATGAACGCGGGGCGACGAAGCGCTGTGAGAAAGTCGGCGTGCGTACGCGCGGCCTGCTTCTGCCCGCGGACGTTCCGCAGGATGGGCTTGCCGCCGCGTTGCGGGAGCTGAACGCCGACGCCGCGATACACGGTATCCTGTTGCTTCGCCCGCTGCCCGCGGGTATGGACGAGGACGCCCTGCGGAATATCGTGTCGCCCGCAAAGGATGTGGACGGCGCCACAGACCTGTCGTCTCTGGGGATATTCACGGGAAAGGGCGACTGTATGGCCCCCTGTACGGCGCAGGCCTGCATGGAGATACTGGATTTCTACGGCGTGGATTTGAAAGGCAAACGCGCGGTCGTCGTCGGCCGGAGTCTCGTGGTCGGCAAGCCCGTCGCCATGCTATTGCTCGAAAGGCACGCGACGGTTACGATCGCGCACAGCCGTTCGGCGGATTTGCCCGCGATCTGCCGAAACGCGGAGATTCTCATCGCGAGCGCGGGCCGCGCGGGATGTATCGACCGTTCGTGCCTTTCGCCGGGGCAGATCGTGCTGGATGTCGGCGTCAACGCGGACGAAAACGGCGGGCTGTGCGGCGATGTCGATTTCGGGGACGCGCTGGAGATCGTCGCGGCGGTCACGCCGGTCCCCGGGGGCGTGGGGGCCGTTACCGCGTCGGTACTCGCCAAAAACACGGTTGCGGCGGCAAAGCGGGCGTCGCAGTAGGGAAAGGAGGTCGCTTGCGCACGCGGAGGGCAATTCAATTTTGGCTCCGTCCAAAATTGAAGCGCCAAAGGCGCACTTCAATTGTTGAAAACAGGATCGAAAGCATAAAACCACAGAGTAAATATTGTGCGTCAAGTGTCATAAGATGGGATGTCGCTTATGAACGAAAAACCGCTCGCCGGTTTGCGGTACAATATTGCGTCCGCTGTCGTGCAACTCGGAGTTCTCTTTCCTTGGCGCCGCAGCAAATTCAAATTCGGTGTCGTTTAAAGCGGAAGGAGATTCTCACATGTCTGCAATGGGCAAAAAAACCCCTTTGGAAAATGGGACGCGGCCCGCGAACAAGACCGCGTTCAGTTTGGAAAATCTGATCCTCATGGCTTTGATGGCCGGGGTCGCGGCGATTTTGAGCCGATTCAGCATCTATATCACGCCGACTTTCAAGGCGATCGGCTTCGCCTATCTGCCGGGCGCGATCGTCGCCATGCTCTGCGGTCCGTGGTACGCGCTCGCCTACGGTTTTGTCAGCGATGCCCTGCAGTATCTTGCGAACCCGCAGGGCGGGTATTTCCCGGGCTACGCGCTGAGCGAAATGCTGTCCTGTCTGATCTACGCGCTCTTCCTGTACGAGCGCCCCATCACGCTTTGGCGGGTGATCGCCGCGCGGCTCGTCATTCTTGTTTCCGTCACCATGGGCCTGAATTATATCTGGATGCGCATGATGTACGGCACGGTCGCCGGCGGCTATTACACGGGCGCGCGGCTCGTCAACAATCTCGTGCAACTGCCTTTCCACGCGCTGATCATCACCTTTGTCGGAAACAGGCTCGCGCGGTTTTGGAGGGGCCGCAAAGCCCGCGCTTCGCTTTAGGCTACGGCCCGGTGGAAAGCGGTTTTATGTCGGAAAGCGAAATCGATTGGGATAGGATAGGGCGACAGACCGTCGCGGGCCGTTGTCCGTTTGCGGTTTTCGGCCGGCTCTCCCGGATCGCTTGGCGGCGCCTCATCGGTTTTCCGTTTTTGGGATGAATGCGGCGTTTCATATATTGTGGGTTTTTATGTTTTAAATTCCGCCGCCGGGGTAATAATATTAAAGAACGTAACGCAAAAGCAATGCAAATTTTGAAAAACACTGTTGACATTACCCGTTGACAGTGTTAAATTAAGACTATAGCTTAGCACTCGACAAGCAAGAGTGCTAACAACCTCGAAAAACCGCGCGGATTGCGGGACGAAAAACGCGGTTTGCAGGGATACGCGGAGCGGATATGGAACTTACAGAGAGAAAACTGAGGATATTGCAGGCCATCGTCGCGGACTTCATCAGTTCGGCGGAACCTGTGGGGTCGAGAACGCTGTCGAAGAAATACGATATGGGCGTCAGTCCCGCCACCATCAGAAACGAGATGTCGGATTTGGAGGAACAGGGCTATCTGACGCATCCGCATACCTCCGCGGGCCGCGTCCCCTCGGACAGGGCCTATAGGCTCTACGTGGACAGGCTGATGGATCGCATCCCGCTCAGCGAGGAAGAGAAGCGCGATATCTCCGACCGGCTCGCCGGCGATATCATGGAACTCGACAAGACGATCGAACACGCCGTCAACATACTCTCGGCGATCACAAACCTCACGTCTTTCGCCATCACGCCCAAGCAGGCGGAGGACCGGCTCAAGTACATCAACATCCTGCCGGCCGACGAATCGACGGTCGTACTCATGATCGTCGCGGAGAGCGGCAAGGTAAAGAATACCGTGCTTAAACTCAAGGCGCCGTACCCCGCGGAAAGCCTGTCGCTGCTGTCCAAGACCATGACCTACAATTACAGGGGAAAGACGCTCTCCGATATCCTGACCATGGACATCATCCGCAATTTCGAGACGGATATAGAGGCCATGGGCAAACTGGCCGAGAGTATCATGCCGAACTTCGTCAAGACGCTCGAAAGTATGCTGGACATCAACCTTTATCTGGACGGTCTGACGAATATATTCTCCATCCCGGAGTACAACAACCTCGAAAGGGCGCGGATGTTCCTCGAGATGGTCAACCAAAGGAATAGTTTCAAGGATGTGTTGGTAAACCGCGACGAGGGGGTTATCATCACGATAGGCGCCGAAAACAAGGAGAACCTGTTGCAGGATTGCAGCCTGATCACGGCCACCTATCACATCAACGGAAAACTCGTCGGCAAATTGGGCGTTATCGGGCCTACGCGGATGAAGTACGACAAGGTGACTTCCGTGGTCGAATATCTCACGGACAATTTGAGCAGGAGTTTCACCCTGCCGTAGCCCGTATGCAATGTTTGTTGCAATCGTGAAAGATGATGCAGGAGGATATACATGACAACGATCAAAGCAAAACCCGGCGGCGCACAGTCTAAGAGGCCCACGCAGGCTTTCGTGAAGAAAGGCGCCGCGGAAAGCGAGAAAGAGGCAAGGCGCGCGTCCGGCGGACGAAAGGAAGCGGACAAAGCGGCGGAGGAAAGGCCGGGCAAGGGCGAGGCGGCGCGGGCCGCGGAACCCGGTAAGGCTACGGAACCGGGTCCGCAGACGGTCGAGCGAACCGCGCGGGACGAGGACGCGAACGCCAGATACATGCGTCTGGCCGCGGATTTCCAAAACTACAAACGCCGCGTCGAGAAAGAAAAAAGCGAGGTCTATGCCTACGCCAACGAGAAGATTGCCGTCGATCTTCTGGGTGTACTCGACAACTTCGAGCGGGCGCTGCAAGACCAAGGCGGCGCGGAGGCGCAGGAGGAGGGCTTCGTGAAAGGCATGGGGCTGATCTTCAAGCAGCTTCAGGACATTCTTTTGAAAAACGGCGTTGCGGAGATACAGAGCCTCGGCGAGGAATTCGATCCCGCGATTCACAACGCCGTCATGATGGAGGAGACGGACGCCTACGAAAGCGGCAGGGTCAGCGCGGTACTCAACAAGGGATACAGGCTGAAAGACCGGGTGATTCGACCGGCGATGGTCAAGGTTGCGCAGTGAGCTTGCCGCTCAAATTAAAAAGTGAACGATACCAATATACAATAGATAGAAGGAGAGAAGAGAGATGGGTAAAGTAATAGGAATCGACCTCGGCACCACAAATTCTTGCGTTTCCGTGCTGGAGGGCGGCGAGCCGGTCGTCATCCCCAACGCGGAGGGAAACAGAACGACGCCCTCCGTGGTGGGCTTCGCGAAGAACGGGGAGCGCTTGGTGGGCGAAACCGCGAAGCGCCAAGCGATCACGAACCCCGACAGGACGATTTCCTCCATAAAGCGGCAGATGGGGACGAGTTATAAGATCGAGATCGACGGCAAGACCTACACGCCGCAGGATATCTCCGCGATGGTGCTGAGCAAACTCAAGACCGACGCGGAAGCCTATCTCGGAGAAAAGGTTACGGAGGCCGTGATCACGGTGCCGGCCTACTTCACGGACAGCCAAAAGCAGGCGACGAAAGACGCGGGCAAGATCGCGGGGCTGGATGTAAAGCGGATCATCAACGAGCCTACCGCCGCTTCGCTGGCCTACGGTCTCGACAAGGACACGGACCATCACAAGATACTCGTCTACGACCTCGGCGGCGGCACTTTCGACGTTTCCGTGCTGGAACTCGGCGACGGCGTGTTTGAGGTGCTGGCCACCAACGGCAACAACAAACTCGGCGGCGACGATTTTGACGAGGCGCTGATGAACTTCATAGCCGATACTTTCGCAAAGGAGAACGGCGTCGATCTGCGCAAGGACAAAATGGCCCTGCAGCGGCTGAAAGAGGCCGCGGAAAAGGCGAAGAAAGAACTCTCCAGTTCCCAGACGACGAATATCAATCTGCCCTTTATCACCGTGAACCGGGACGGACCGCTGCATCTGAACATGGACGTGACGCGGGCCAAGTTCGATCAGCTTACGGCCGATCTCGTGGAAAAGACCGTCGAGCCCATGCGGAAAGCGCTGGCCGACGCCGGTATCACGAACAGCGACATCAACAAGGTGATCCTGGTCGGCGGCTCCACGCGCATCCCGGCCGTGCAGGCGGCCGTCAAGAAGATCACGGACAAGGAGCCGTTCAAGGGCATCAACCCCGATGAATGCGTCGCGGTCGGCGCGGCCATACAGGCCGGCGTGCT
>JAITKU010000161.1 GCA_031278255.1 Eubacteriales Family XIII. Incertae Sedis bacterium
ACACATGGGGACGGTTCATTTGTGTAACACATACAATGTTGGAATTGCGCGATTTACCGGCACGGGCCACAGTGCCAAACCTGCCCAATACACAAAAGAACCGTCCCCGTGTGTACTAAGCCGGGGCATTTTCGCGTATGCCGCGTATGAACGGGAAGTAACATGCTGCAATATCTCATAAAGACGATAGAACATTCCTTGAGCACCGCGATTCTCGTCGCGCTGCTCTTTATGATCGCATACGGGAACGGCACGGGCCTCTCCCGCCGCGCGATGTCCGCCGCCATGGCCGTCGGCGCGGGCGCTGCGGCGATCCTGTCGTGGCTGATCCACACGACGGTTTGGATCAACAGGGAGTTTCTGAGCATCGGGATCCTGTCCGTCGCGATTGTGGCCGGCCTCGTCTTCATCCCGCTGTCCTTCGGCGTTTTCCGAAAGAGGGCGCCGCGCGCGCACGAGGCGGTCTTGGACGCGTCCCTGTCGCTGCTCTGCGTCGCCCTGCTCGTGTACTGTCTGCCCACAGTCATACTGTACCCGACGGAATTCCTTCTCGCGGGGGAAAGCGTATTCAGCACGGATTTCCTGTTCAAGGCCGTCGGCTATCTGGCGGGCCTGCTTATCGTTTTCTTGGCGGCCCTTGCCCTGTTTCGCACGCGAAACGGCATACCCGGCCGGCTATTGCGCATCCTGCTTGCCGTCTGCCTCGCGATCAACATCGCGGATCAATTCTCCGTCATCGTGCAGTTCCTTCTGGCGCGGCGGATCATTCCCATGTCCAAGGGCATCTTCGCGTTTGTGAAGATCACGGTCAATTACGACAATTGGTTCCTGTACCTGATCCTGCTGATCACGCTGCCGCTGCCCTTCCTGCTGTGGGCGATCAACCTGCGTCCGCGCGGGTCTTGGGAGAACCCCGCCCAGCATCGGAAGCTCAAATCGACGGCGCGCGGGATCCGGCGGTACAGCGCGCTGATCCTCGCGTGCTATGTTCTGTCCGTGCTCAGCCTGACGGTCGTGAAGGCCTACGACGAGCGGGAGGTGACGCTTTCGCCGGCGGAGCCGATGAACATCGTGGGCGACCGCATCCTCATTCCGACGGAACGGATAGACGACGGGCATCTCCACCGCTTCGCCTACATATCCACGGAGGGGACGGAGGTGCGCTTCATCGTGATCAAGAAGAACGAATCCGCGTGGGGCGTCGGCCTGGACGCCTGCGACATCTGCGGCGCCACCGGCTATTACGAGCGGGACGACGAGGTGATCTGCAAGCTCTGCGACGTGGTCATGAACAAATCGACCATAGGCTTCAAGGGCGGCTGCAACCCCGTGCCGCTGGCCTACGAGATCGCGGACGGCAGCATGGTCGTGCAGGTACGGGATTTGGAAAACGAACAGAAGCGTTTCAAGTGACGGAACGCAAACGAGGCGCAAACGCAACACTCAATTTTGGCTCCGTCCAAAATTGAAGCGCCAAAGGCGCACTTCAATTGTTGAACGGATGTTTTGAGGGGACAAGGGCTTTGCCCGCAGCCCCTCAAAACATAGGCGCCGGTGGGAGATTGCACCCGCCACCGGCAGCTTGTGAAGCCGGAACCCGCCGCCTGTAGAGGCGGGGGACTGACGCCGTCGTTCAAATCAAAACCACTCACCGGAGAAGACAATATGTTTTTCAGGCTCATACGCGGCGCTCTGTTCCGACAAAAGAAAAAGATGCTGATGATCGCGTTCACAATCGCGCTGGGGGCCTCCTTGGCCACGGCCATGCTGAACGTCATGCTCGATGTCGGCGATAAGGTGAACCGGGAATTGAAGACCTACGGGGCCAATATCAACGTGATTCCCAAGGAGGCCTCCCTGCTGGACGATCTCTACGGCGTCAGCGAGGGCTTTGGCGTTTCGGACCGCTATCTGCAAGAGTCGGAGCTGGGGCGGCTCAAGACGATCTTCTGGGCCTTCAACATCGTGGATTTTGCGCCGTATCTGAACGCGCGGGCGCGGATTGCCGGCTCGGAGGACGAGCTGCGGCTCACGGGGACTTGGTTTTCGCACCGGCTGGCGCTCCCGACGGGAGAAAGCCTCGATACGGGCATACGGAACATGAAGAGCTGGTGGTCGATAGAGGGCGAATGGCTCACGGACGCGGACGAGAACGCCGCCATGGTGGGCCGCTTGCTCGCGGAGAGGGCGGGGCTCGCGGTGGGCGACGCCTTTGCGCTCGAATCCGAGGGCGCGCGCAGACAGCTGACGGTGAAGGGGATATTCGAGGCCGGCAGCGAGGAGGACGAGCGCATCTACGTGTCCCTGCCCGTCGCCCAAGCGATGACCGGCAAACGGGGCCTCGTCAGCAGCGTGGAGGTCAGCGCGCTGACGACGCCGGACAATGAGCTTTCCCGCCGCGCCGCGCAAAACCCCAAAAGCCTCTCCGTAAAGGAATGGGAAACGTGGTATTGCACGGCCTACGTCAGCGCCATCTGCTATCAGATCGAAGAGGTCTTGACCGACTCCGTGGCCAAGCCCATCCGCCAAGTGGCGGAATCGGAGGGGGCGATTTTGGAAAAAACCCGGCTTCTCATGCTGTTGATCACGATCCTGAGCCTCGCGGGGGCGGCGCTCGGCATCTCGAATCTGGTAACGGCCGGCGTCATGGAACGGAGCCGCGAGATCGGGCTTTTGAAAGCCCTCGGCGCGAACAACGCGCCGGTCTCCGGACTGATACTGACGGAGATACTCATCACGGGCGTGGCGGGCGGCGTGGTCGGTTATTTCGCGGGCCTGGGCTTTGCGCAGATCATAGGCCGCACCGTGTTTGACGCCGCGATCAACATCAAACCCATGGTCATTCCTCTGGTCGCGATCCTGATCTTCCTCGTGATCGTGGCGGGCTGCATTCCCTCGATTCGCCTGCTTTTGTCGCTGCGCCCGGCGGAGGTGCTGCACGGGCGATGAGCCGGAGGGAAGCGGCGTGGGATTTGCGCGGGTAATTGTTTTGAGCCGGAACGGCTGAAACGGGTGTCAAACGGAGAGCCTTTATGACCAAAAGAACCTTGTATCTCAAGATGATCACGAGCGCGCTGATTCGCAGGCGTTCCGGAATGCTCGCGGCCCTGCTGGCCGTGGCCATCGGCGCGACCGTCCTGTCGGGTCTCGTCACGGTTTATTACGATATTCCGCGCCAGATGCGGCAGGAATTCCGTTCCTACGGCGCCAATCTCATCTTGGTGTCCGCGGACGGGGAAGCCCTCGCCGCGGAAGCGGCGGAGGCGGCCATAGCCTGCATACCGCGGTCGGAAGCCGTCGGGATCGCGCCCTATCGCTACGAAACGGTGAAGATCAACGAACAGCCTTTTATGGCCGCGGGCACGGATTTGGCGGAAGCGCGCAAGACCAGCCCCTACTGGTTTGTATCGGGGGAATGGCCCGACCGGGACGGAAGCGTACTCATCGGTCAGGAGGTGGCCGACGTGATCCGCCTCTTGCCCGGAAGTTCTTTCACCATGACGGGCGCGAACGCGCAGGGCGAGGCGTTCAGCCGCGATTTTCGCGTTTCGGGCGTCGTGCAGACCGGGGGAACGGAGGAGGCTTTCATCTTTATGTCCCTGCCTGACTTCGCCTCCGTCATAGGCGAGAGCGGGGCCTTTGATGTGGTGGAATGCAGCATTTCCGCGTCGCAGGCGGAGCTGGAGAGCATTGCGGCCCGCGTGACGGAAAGCGCGGCGGGGGTCGCGCCGCGGCTCGTGACCCGCGTGACCCGTTCGGAAGGCACGGTCTTGACGAAGCTGCAGGCGCTGGTCTTTCTCGTAACGGCGGTCGTGCTGCTGCTGACCATGATCTGCGTCGCCACTACGATGATGGCGGTCGTGGCGGAGCGGCGCAAGGAAATCGGACTGAAGAAAGCGCTGGGCGCGCCGGACAGGGGTATCATCGCGGAATTCTTGGGGGAGGGCCTGTTTCTGGGCTGTATGGGCGGCGTTTTGGGCGTGATTCTCGGCTTCGGTTTCGCGCAGCTTATAGGCGTCAACGTGTTCAGCCGTCCCGTTCATTTCCGGACGGCTCTGGCGCCCGTGACCATTGTCGCGTCCGTGCTTGTCACGGGACTGGCCTGCCTGATTCCCGTGAGACGCGCGACGGATGTGGACCCGGCCGTCGTATTGCGCGGCGAGTAGGACGCGGCCCGGACCGATGTACGGCCGCGCGGCGGCGAAACGGAGATAAAAAAATTAAATGGCATTATTGGATATAAAAGGAATATCGAAGATCTACGGCAGCGTCAAGGCCCTGCAAAATGTGGATTTGACCGTGGAGCAGGGGGAGTGGATCGCTATCATGGGGCCGTCCGGATCGGGGAAAACGACGATGATGAATATCATCGGCTGCATGGACAAGCCCACCGAGGGCAGGGTTTTCCTCGACGGCGTTGACATCTCCGCGGAGAGCGCGCGGCGCCTGACGGCCATACGCAGGGAGAAGATCGGTCTGATCTTCCAGCAGTTCCATCTGATCAACTATCTGACGGCGCTGGAAAACGTCATGGTCGCGCAGTATTACCACAGTATGCCGGACGAAAAGGAGGCGCTGCAAGCCTTGGACCGGGTCGGTCTTTCCGGCAGGGCCAAGCACCTGCCCGCCCAACTCTCCGGCGGCGAACAGCAGCGGGTCTGTATCGCGCGCGCGCTGATCAACTATCCCATGCTGGTGCTGGCGGACGAGCCGACGGGCAATCTGGATGAGGCCAACGAGGGCATCGTACTCGACATCTTCAAGCAACTGCACAGGGAGGGCAGCACCATCGTCGTCGTCACCCACGATCCGGAGGTCGCGGAGGAAGCCCAAAGAACCGTGGTGCTGGAGCATGGGCGTATCGCGCGGATCGTCGCAAACGACAAAAAAGGACAGGAACACGCGCCCCGGCGCGCATACGAGGCGTCCGCTTCGCAGGATCGCCAAAGGGAGGAGGAGAGGCAAGTATGATTAGAATCGCGGGGATCGCGCTGTCGATAGCCCTGACGCTGTTGATCTGCGGCTGCGGCGCGTCGGACACGGCAATACCGGAGGAGGACGGCCTGTACACGGGCTTCAGCAGCGAGGACGACGACGGCGCCTACGGCGAAGTGACCGTTGCCGTCGAGGACGGCGCGATCACGGCCTGCGGCTTCGTCACGCGGCAGAAAGACGGCAGCATCAAGGACGAGGAATACGGCAAGGTGAACGGGGAGATTTCCAACCGGGAATTCTACGACAAGGCGCAGCTGGCGGTTCGGGCCATGCAACAATACGCGGACGCGCTGGTGGAACTGCAATCAGCGGCGAAAGTGGACGCGATCTCGGGCGCCACCATCGCGCACGGGCAGTTCTTGGAAGCGGTCGCGGACGCGCTGGACGGCGACGGGTAAGGCGGCGAAAACGGCGGCAAAA
>JAITKU010000187.1 GCA_031278255.1 Eubacteriales Family XIII. Incertae Sedis bacterium
GAATACAACCTGATCTTCGAGCGCTTCCTGAATCCCGAGCGCATCAGCATGCCCGACATCGACATCGATTTCTGCTACGAGCGGCGCGGCGAGGTGATCGACTACGTCATCGAGAAGTACGGCGCGGACAAGGTCGCGCAGATCATCACCTTCGGAACCATGAAGGCCAAGGCCGTCGTGCGGGACGTCGGCCGCGTGCTGAACATGACCTACGCGGAGGCGGACGTGATCGCCAAGATGATCCCCTTCGATCTCAAGAT
Organism: Eubacteriales Family XIII. Incertae Sedis bacterium; assembly: GCA_031278255.1. Classification (GTDB taxonomy): domain Bacteria; phylum Bacillota; class Clostridia; order Peptostreptococcales; family Anaerovoracaceae; genus JAITLA01. Next base: position 261 of record JAITKU010000187.1, read on the forward strand.
GACGCTCAAGCTGGCGCTGGAAACGAGCCCCGATCTGCAGAACGCCTACGACGGCGACGGCAGGGTGCGCAGGTTGATAGACACGGCGAAGGCGCTGGAAGGCATGCCGCGGCACGCCTCCACGCACGCGGCCGGCGTTGTGATCTCGAAGAAGAGCATCGACGAGTACGTGCCCCTGTACAATTCCGACAAGGGCGTCAGCACGCAGTTCCCGATGGGGACCATAGAGGAACTCGGCCTCCTCAAGATGGATTTCCTCGGCCTGCGGAACCTCACCGTCATCCGCGACGCGCTGGACTTCATCGAGCAAAACCACGGCGTGCGCATCGATTTCTCGCGCATGCGGCAGGACGATTCGCAGGTCTTTGAGCTGATCGGAAGCGGCAACACACAGGGCGTTTTTCAGCTGGAAAGCTCGGGGATGATCCGGTTTTTGAAGGAATTGAAGCCGGACTGCTTCGAGGATATCATCGCGGGCATCGCGCTCTACAGGCCGGGCCCCATGGCCTCCATCCCCGTCTATATCAAGAACAAGAAAAATCCGAAAAAAATAAAATACGCCCACGAACGCCTCTCCCCCATCCTGTCCGTCACCTATGGCTGCATGGTCTATCAGGAACAGGTGATGCAGATCGTCCGCGATCTGGCCGGCTACACCTACGGGCAGAGCGACATGGTGCGGCGCGCGATGAGCAAGAAGAAGATGGACGTCATGCTGCGCGAGGAAGAGAAGTTCATCTTCGGCGAGGCGGACGAAAACGGCGTCGTGCGGGTGGACGGCTGCGTCAGAAAGGGCGTGCCGGAGGCGGCGGCGCGGGAGATCTTCAGGCAGATGATCAGCTTTGCGGAATACGCCTTCAACAAGTCCCACGCGGCGGCCTACGCGGTGCTCACCTACAGGACGGCCTACCTCAAGGCTTACTATCCCGCGGAGTTCATGGCCGCGCTTATGACGAGCATGATGGGGGAGGCGGCGCAGATCGCGAAATACGTGCGCAACTGCGCGGAGATGGGCATAGAGGTGCTGCCGCCCGACATCAACGAGAGCGAAAAGAAGTTCAGCGTCAAGGACGGCAAGATTCGCTTCGGCCTGCTCGGCGTCAAGAACGTGGGCGAGGGCGTGATCGATGCGATCCTAAGGGCCAGAACGGAGAAGGGCGCGCCCAAATCCATCTTCGAATTCATAAACAACGTCAGCATCGGCGAGATCAACCGGAAGGCCGTGGAGAGCCTGATCCTCGCGGGCGCGCTGGACTGCCTCAACCCCAACCGCGCCGCCCACATCGCGGTCTACGAGAAGCTCATAGAATCGGCGCAAAACAGCGCGCGCAAGACGGTCGAGGGCCAGCTGTCCCTGTTCCAGCTCAACGGGACGGAGATGCGCGGCATCGTCGAATACGAGAGCCTGCCGCTCGTGGAGGACTTCGCAAAATCGGATCGCATGGCGCGCGAAAAAGAAATGCTGGGCATCTATCTGACGGGGCATCCGCTGTCGGACCGCCGCCGAATCATCGACAGGGTGTCGAACATCACGACGGAGGAGATCATCCATTTTCGCGAGAATCCGAACGTGCGGGACAATATGGAAACGCTGATGGTCGTGATCATCAACCGCGCGAAGACGCAGATCACGAAGAGCGGCAAGGTCATGGCCTTTCTGGATGTCGAGGACCTCTTCGGCGGCGTGGAGGTGATCGTGTTCCCCAATGTGTACGAGCGCTGCGCGCAGGCCGTCTTTGAGGATGCCATCGTGGTGCTGCGCGGCCGGTTGAACTTCGTGGACGAGGAAACGCCCAGGGTCATCGCGGAGAAGATCACGTCCGTGGAGGTGGCGGAGGCCTTCTATCGCCGCAAGGAGCCCGAGGCGACGGCGCAGGCCGCGATGTAGCCCCGCCGCGCGTAAAACAATCTCCGAATGTTTGTAAAATAATCGCAAAACACATGCTTCGAGCGGCAATACGTGCTATAATCAATACATATTTGACGGGGAGGGTTAACCATGAAACGAATCGGTGTACTGACCAGCGGCGGTGATTCGCCGGGCATGAACGCGGCCATTCGCGCCGTCGTGCGCGGCGCCATCTACAACAATATGGAGATATACGGCATAGAGCGGGGCTACGAGGGCCTGATCGCGGGCGATATCAAGGAGCTCTCGGTGTCCTCCGTTTCGGATATCATCCAGCGCGGCGGCACCATGCTGCGCACGGCGCGAAGCGCGCATTTCATGGAACCGGAGGGCTTCAAACGCGCCGTGGACATGCTTGAGAATTTCGAGATAGAGGGACTTGTGGTGATCGGGGGCGACGGCTCCCTGCAGGGCGGACTCGATATATCGCGGGCGGGCGTGACCGTGATCGGCCTGCCCGGCACCATAGACAACGACCTCCCGTACACGGATTTCACGATAGGTTTCGACACCTCCGTCAATACCGTGCTGCAGGCCATAGGCAATATCCGCGACACCTCTTCCTCGCACGAGCGCAGCACGGTCATCGAGGTGATGGGCAGAAGCTGCGGCGACATCGCCCTGTACGCCGGGCTTTGCGGCGGCGCCGAGACGGTGCTGATCCCCGAGGTCGAGCCGAACATCAACGCGATCTGCCGCAAGCTGATACAGGGCAAGAACCGGGGCAAGCTGCACAGCATCATCATCAAGGCGGAGGGCGTGGCCATGACCACGCAGGAACTGGCGGACATCATCCACGAGCGGACGGGTCTGGACACAAAGGTGGTCGTACTCGCCTACATCCAGCGCGGCGGTTCGCCGACCGGCCGGGACAGGATGCTCGCGAGCCGCATGGGTTACAAGGCGGTCGAACTCCTGCGGGACGATTCGACGAGCCGCGCCGTCGGCATTCGCGGAACGGAGATCGTGCATTACGATCTGGCGGACGCGCTGCGGATGAAGCGCGAATACAACAGCGATATCAACGATCTGGCGGAAATCCTGTCGATCTGATCATCGGGGGGATTCCGTTATTCAAATAGGGGGAACAATCGTTATGAGTGAAAAACGCACAAAGCTGATCTGCACGATCGGCCCGGCCTGTGCGGACAGGGAGATTCTGCGCAATATGATGCTGGCGGGCATGAACGCCGCCCGCCTGAACTTTTCCCACGGCGCGCATTCCGACCACAGGGAGAAGATAGACTTGATCAAGGAACTGCGCGCGGAACTGGGTCTGCCCATCGCCGTCATTTTAGACACGCGAGGCCCGGAGATTCGCACGGGAAACTTCGAGGGCGGGCAGGCCGAGTTGAAAGAGAACGGGACCTTTACGCTCGTGACGGAAGAGATCCTCGGCAACGCCGAACGCTGCGGCACGAACTATCCGGCGCTCGCGCGCGTCGTGAAGCCCGGGGACAGGATACTGATAGACGACGGGCTGATCGGCCTGACGGTCGATGAAAGCGACGGCCTCTGCGTACGCTGCACCGTTTGCAACGGCGGCGTCGTGAAAGATCACAAGAGCGTCAATCTGCCCGGCGTGCATTTGGACTTGCCCGCCCTGTCGGACCGGGACAAGGACGATATAGAATTCGGTATCGAACAGGACGTGGATTTCATCGCGGCCTCCTTTATCCGCACGGCCGCCGATGTGCGGGAGATTCGCAAATTCCTCGCCGTATTGAGCGGGCAGCAGATCAAGATCATCTCCAAGATAGAAAATCGGGAGGGCGTGAACAATATAGACGAGATCATCGCGGTCTCGGACGGCGTCATGGTCGCCCGCGGCGATCTCGGCGTGGAGATTCCGCCGGAGGAGGTTCCCCTGATACAAAAGGAGATTATCAAGCGCTGCAACAGCAGCGGCAAATTCGTGATCACGGCCACGCAGATGATGGATTCCATGATGCGGAACCCGCGGCCGACGCGCGCGGAGGTGGCGGATGTCGCCAACGCCGTCCTCGACGGCACGGACGTGATCATGCTTTCCGGCGAGACCGCTTCCGGCAAATACCCGCTCGAAGCGGTGAAGATGATGGTGGATGTGGCGGTCGCGGCCGAGGGCGCCATCGGACACAGCCGGCTCCACCGGGACCGGCGGACCGGCGGGGCCCGCGATGTGACGGGCGCGATCGGCTTCTGCACCGTAAACAGCGCGGACAGCTTGCGGGCAAAGGCCATCGTCACGCCCACATCCTCCGGCAACACGGCGCTGATGATCTCCAAGCACAGGCCGAAATCCAGAATCATCGCGTTTTCGCTCGATGAGCGCGTGGTGCGGCAGCTTTCCCTCGTCTGGGGCGTAAACGCCTACCGCATGGAGCGCCTCGACGACCAGCAGGAGTTCTTCCGGGATGTCATACGGTACTGTATGCGTCTGAACCTCATGGACGAGGGGGATATCATCGTGATCACCGCCGGCGTACCGCTCGGGACCAGCGGCAATACGAACATGTTGCGCATTCACGAGATCGGACAGCCTTTCTGATCGCGGCGGGTATAACACAGGAAAAGGGAAGGATCCGATAACGAGAAGGGGGTCCTCCCCTTTTTTGTTTTTTGTGCCTTGCGAAAAAATATTACCAAGCTGTAAGCGATCGGCCATATGACTTGTTTTCGGGAGCAAATCGACAAAAAAAGCCCGTACATCCTGCGATAACCCGTTTCGTCGAGTACGCATTCCGATGCTCTTTTGCCGCCGCTCTCTTTCGCGATTCGTCTCTTCTCCCACCGCTATTATATAAAATATGTATCGATTCCGGCGTATCGCCCGGCATTTGTCAAACGGAATCAATATTAAATATGTAGAAACATTCAAAAAAACTATTTACAATTCACTTCGATTACAGTATAGTATATCTCAGACAGGCGCGTTCCCGCGCGACGCGGGGGGATTTGCGCTTTTTTGCATTTTTTGTTTCGATGCGCGCCCTTGGGCGCACGAAACCGAAAAACCCGTGAGAACCCGCAAATCGCGACCGGTCCTTGTGCGCGGTGTCCGTCCTTTCGGACCCGCCGCTTCGTCCCTCGGGCGGAGAAATCAAAGCGCAGGCAGGCCGCGTCCTTGTCGTCCCGCGTAACACCGAGGCGGCGTCTTGTTACCGCAAAGAAACTATAGTCAATATCCCCCCTACCCCCCACCCCCCCCCGAAAACACTGCAGTCGATGCAATATACAGGAACAAAAGC
>JAITKU010000199.1 GCA_031278255.1 Eubacteriales Family XIII. Incertae Sedis bacterium
CGAATTCTTTCAACAGATATGTTTTTCCGCACTGGCGTACCCCCTTGACAATCAGGGGTTTGCGGTCGGCGGCGGCTTTCCAGCGTTTCATCTCGTCAAGCAAAAGACGTTTCATTTCGGTTGTCTCCTCATTTTTCATATGATAAACGCGATATATTACTGCATTTTTCATACTTATTATAGCAAATCCAAAACGCTTGTCAATAGGTATCTCAAAATTCAATTTTGGCTCCGTCCAAAATTGAAGCGCCAAAGGCGCACTTCAATTGTTGAACGGATGTTTTGAGGGGACAAGGGCTCTGCCCGCCGTCGTTCAAATTTAGCTCCGTCCGAATTTGAGTTTGACGGGAAAGCGTAACGGAAAGCCCCAAGGATTTTCTTTGTGAAATATGCCGAAATATTCCGACTTACTTTGTGCAAACGTACAAAAATCCCCGCCGAGGGCGCAAAACGCCCGGCAATCTTGCTTTTTTCAACAATTTCCTGTATGCTTATCCTGTTGAAACACGCGTTGAGACTCTAAGGGAGCATTCGCGGCGATGTGCGGGGCGGCGGTATATGGATACGGGATCGAAAAAGAACATCGAACAGCGCAGAATGAACCGTATCGTCGCGGATCATTCCAATTCCATTTCCCTGCACGACCGGTACGGCAACATCCTGCTGAATTTTCAGGGCATCAAGGTCGGCAACCTCGTGGGCCTGAACGTGGAGGACCTCGTACACGAATACAACTGGTCGCCCAGCCAAAAGGCCGCGCAGACCCGCGCGCCCGTCGTCGGCGTCGTATCGACGAAGTACAGCGGGAAACAACTCGTATGCGCGAACCCCATCTTGGACGAGCATGGGGAAGTGAGCGTGGTGGTCGTCACGGCCGTGGACAAGACGCTCGTGGATCGCTACGAGGCCCTGATCGAGTGCGGCGCGCCGCCGGACGAAAACTATCGTCTGACGGTGAAATACCTGAGCGAATCGGACTACACGGACCGCACGATCGTAGCGGAAAGCCCGCAGATGCGCCGCGTGACGGCGACGGCCGAGACCGTGGCGAAAACCGACAGCACCGTCCTGCTTACGGGCGCGTCGGGCACGGGCAAGGAGGTTGTCGCGCGCTTCATCCACGGGCACAGCCGGCGCGCATCGGGCGGATTCATTCCCGTCAACTGCGCGGCGATCCCGCAGGAACTCATGGAATCGGAATTCTTCGGCTATGTGCAGGGCGCGTTCACGGGCGCGAACCCGCGCGGCCGGGAGGGACTCTTCGAGCTGGCCGACCACGGCACCCTGTTCCTCGACGAGATCGGGGACCTGCCGCTGAATATGCAGTCCAAACTCCTGCGCGTACTGGAAACGGGCGAGGTCACGCGGCTCGGAGATGTAGCGGCGCGCAGGGTGGACGTGCGCCTGATCGCGGCCACAAACCGGGACCTGAAAGAGATGATCCGCCAAAAGCTCTTCCGCAGCGATCTGTACTTCCGTCTGAACGTCATTCCCCTATCTCTGCCGAACCTCTGCGAGCGGCCGGACGACATCCTCCCGCTGGCTTACAGCATCCTGAACGAACTGAACGACAAATACGGCCTCGACAAGCGTTTCACCGCGCAGGCGAAAGAGGCCTTTTTCAATTACAGTTGGCCGGGCAACGTGCGCGAACTCAGAAACGTAATCGAGCGCTTGGTCGTCACCTCCGAGGGAGAGGACCTCTACATCGAGAGCGGCTACTTCCGGGAAAACGACGTTTCGCAGGGGGCGGACAAGCCTTTCTCCGCGCCCCTCTCGCCCCCGGACAAGCTGCGGGATGTACTCGCGCGCGTCGAAGCGGATTGCATCCGCGCCGCGATGGACACCTGCGGCAACCGCGTCGCAAAGGCGGCAAAGCTGCTCGGCATACACAGGAGCGTGCTGTACCGCAAGCTGCAGGCCTTGGGGGATGCGAACGGAGAACAGCCCTCGTGAACAAACCCCTGCCGGACAAAAGCATAGGTCCGAAACTTTGGACGAAGAACTTCATCCTGCTGACGATCGTGAACATGAGCTTCATGTTCGGTTTCAATATGATGCACCCGACGATACCCCTGTTTATCACGGATATGGGCGGGACGAAAGCGCAGGTGGGTCTCGTCGCGGCTTCTTTTTCCGTCGCGGCGATCGTCACGCGTTTTTTCGCGCCGCTCATCCTGCAGAAATTCGGAAAGGGGCGGATGTTGCGCGTCGGCGTGGCGCTCACCCTGCTCGTCACCTTTGCCTGCGGCTTTGCGAAGGCCCTGCCGCTTATCCTGCTGTTTCGCGTGCTGCAGGGCGTCGGTTTCGGCTTCGTATCGACGCTGACGACGACGCTTGCGGCGGATTTGCTCCCCGACGAGCGGCGCGGCGAGGGTATCGGTTATTTCGGCATGGGGATCACGGCCGTAACCGCGATCTCCCCCGCGCTGGGGCTTTTTCTCGTGGAGAGCGCGAGTTTTTTGATCATGTTTCTGACCGCGTCCGCGGGGCAGCTGCTTTCCGTCGTCTCCCTGTGCGCGTTTGCGCCGCCCGCGCGCATCGCGGAGCGAAATCCCGATGCGCCCAAGCTGTCCGTGCGAAACAGCTTCTTCGAGCCGCGTCTGCTTCTGCAATGCGCGATGTTGCTCTTTATGGGGGCCGCCCGAAGCGCGGAGCAAAACTTCCTCTCCCTGCTCGCCGCGGACCGCAGGATCGCGGGTCTGTCTTGGTACTACGTCTTTCAGACGGCGATCTGCTTCATCGCGAAATTCCTGACGGGCCGCCTGTACGACAAGCGGGGGCCCGTTTGGAGCGTGCTGCCGGGCGGCGTCTGCTGGCTGCTCGCCTTTTTGATCATGTCCTTTTCATACGATCTCGGCGTCCTTTTTATCGCGGGTTTCTTCTCGGGTTTCGGCATGGGGGCGCTCTTGCCGTCCATGCAGACTTGGTGCATATCGCGCGTCGGCGCGGAACGCCGCAGCGTCGCTTCCGCGCTCTACTTCAATTTCTACGATATCGGAATCGGCGGGGGCGCGCTCATCTTGGGTCATCTGTTCGGCGCCTCGGGCGCGGCCGTCGCTTTCCGTACCGCGTCGGTCTGCATGGCCGTATTCCTCGTGATCTGCCTGCTCGGGATTCGATCCGGGAAAGAGAGCAAGGATCGGCAGTATAAGGAACACACACATGTCTAAGGAAGAAAGAAAGATCGTATGCTGGGCCTCGCCGGGCTGCAAGATGTACTGCGGGCTGATCGCCGAGGTCGAGGACGGCAGGCTCACGGCGCTGAAGCCCAACGCGGACTACCCGTCGAAGAACAAGGGCTGCGCCGACAGGTTGCCGCATCACATCCGATGGCTCTACAGCGATATCCAGTTGCGCTATCCGCTGAAGCGCGTCGGCGCGCGCGGCGAGAACAGATGGAAGCGGATATCGTGGGATCTGGCGCTCGACGAGATCGCCGAAAAACTCGCCGCGCTGAAAGAGAAGTACGGACCCGAAACGCTCGCCGTTACGGAGGGCACCTACCGCAGCGACATATATCCCATCCGCACGCGCTTTTTGAATCTCTTGGGCAATCCGAGCAACATCGGCTGCGCGGGCACGATCTGCCATTGCAACACCTCGGCGCTCTCCATGGCGCTCATAGGCACCGCGCAGGGCGGCAGACACGGCGCGGCGCCCGCCTGTTACGTCATGCACGGCAACGACATGAGCCAGACGGCGCCCTTGGCGTGGCGCGCCCTGAAAAACCAAAAACCGCGAACGACGAAGATCATCCTCATCGATCCGCGCAAGACCTCCATGGGCGACCGGGCGGATATGTGGCTCCGCATCCGTCCGGGCACCGATACGGCCCTGCTCATGGGCTGGATTCACGTGATCATCGAGGAGGGCCTGTACGACAAGGCTTTCGTGGATGAATGGACTTTCGGCTTTGCGGAATTGAAAGCGAGGGCGGCGGAATACACGCCGGAGAGGGTTTCCGAAATCACGTGGATACCGAAAGAGCAGATCACGGCGTCGGCCCGCATGTACGCGACGAATTGGCCGGCGGAACTCAAGGATGCCTCGTCCACGGATATGCTCGGACGCAACGCGATTCGCGTCGAACAGGCGCGGGTGTGCCTGCGGGCGATCACGGGCAATCTGAAGCTCGGCGGCGGCGAAACGGCGGAAGGCCCCGGCCCGATCATAGGCGGCAACTGCGCCGTGCGGGACTCCATGCTGCAATTGGCGGACAAACTGCCCGTCGAAGCGCGGAAGAAGCAGATCGGCGCGGATCGCTTCAAACTCATGATGTGGCCCGGCTATGAGGTCATGGCGCCGATCTACGAAGAAACCTACGGCATCCCCTTCCCCATGTGCGCGCACAATTTCCTGTCCAACCAGCCCCTGATCTGGAAAGCGATTCTGGAACGGGACCCCTATCCGATCACGGCCAACATCACCTGGGGCAGCAATCCGCTGCTGAACAGCGGGGACACCAAGCTGGTCTACAAGGCGCTCAAAAGCCCCAATCTCGAACTCTCCGTCGTGAGCGAACTCGTCATGACGCCGACGGCGATGCTGGCCGACTACGTGTTGCCGGCGGCGAGCAAGCTCGAAAAGCCCATGTGCGAGACGCATGAGGATTTTTCGCCCAAGATGAAGTGCGCCGAACGCGCGGTCGCGCCCATAGGCGAACGCCGCGAGGAATACCTCCTGTGGAAAGGCTTGGCCGAACGCCTCGGCTTCGGCGAATACTTCCCGTGGAAAGACGAGGAGGCGCTCGCGGACTACCGCCTCGCGCCCATAGGACTCACGTTCAAGGAGGCCGCCTCCGAGCGTTACATCATCCAAAGCGACGCGCCGTGGACCTACGACAAGATCAATCCGCGCACGGGCAAGCCCACGGGCTTCGCCACGCCCACGGGGAAGATAGAACTGTACTCGACGGTCCTTGAAACCTTGGGCTATGACCCCCTGCCCTATTTTGAAGAACCCCCGGAAAGCCCCTACAGCACACCGGAGTTGGCAAAGGAATACCCCTACATCCTGATCACGGGAGGGAATTTTCGGCCCATGTTCCACTCGGAAAACAGGCAGCTCGGCGTCGGCACGCGCGAGCAGTACAAGGACCCGATCATGGACCTGCATCCCGAAACGGCCGCGAAACACGGCATCGCGGACGGAGACTGGGTGTACGTCGAATCGCCGCGCGGCGTGATCAAGCAAAGAGCCCGCGTGGCGGACGAAATCGACCCGCGCGTGATCAACGTGCAGAGCCATTGGTGGTTTCCCGAGCAGCCGCACCGCGAGCCCTTCCTCGGCGGTCTTTGGCCTTCCAACGCGAATGTCCTGACCCCGGCCGACGATCCGTCGTGTTTCGATCCCGTGACGGGCGGCTGGCCGCTCAGG
>JAITKU010000134.1 GCA_031278255.1 Eubacteriales Family XIII. Incertae Sedis bacterium
CCGCCGAACTGTGTTGCAAAGCCTCGCCGAACCTTAGGGTTCGTCTGCGTTTTGCGCCTTGCTCGACGAAAAAAATTCTGCGCCAAATTTGTCAACTTTATTCCGTAACGAACCCTAACAAGGCGGCGCGCGCGCCGCGACGGGAGCAATCGAATATGAGTAAATACGACGACACAAAACAATTGAAATGTTCTTTCTGCGGCAAACCGCAGGATCAGGTCAAGCGCCTGATAGCAGGGCCGAACGTCTATATATGCGATGAATGCGTCGAACTCTGCCAAGATATCATAAAGGAAGAATTTGAAAGTATGGGCTACGATATGGGCCGGGGCGACGAACTGTTCAACGTTCCCAAGCCCATGGAGATCGCGGCCATACTGTCGGACTATGTGATTGATCAGGACAACGCGAAAAAGACCCTCGCCGTGGCGGTGTACAACCATTACAAGCGCGTCAAGCACATGGACGACCGCAACGACGACGGCATAGAGATACAGAAGAGCAACATCGTCATGATCGGTCCCACCGGTTCCGGCAAGACACTGCTGGCGCAGACGCTGGCAAAGATATTCAACGTGCCTTTCGCCATAGCGGACGCCACGGCGCTGACCGAGGCGGGCTACGTCGGCGAGGACGTGGAGAACATCCTATTGAAGCTGATACAGGCCGCGGATTACGACATTGAAAAGGCGCAGAAAGGCATCATCTACGTGGATGAGATCGATAAGATCGCGCGCAAATCCGAGAATGTTTCCATCACGCGGGATGTCAGCGGCGAGGGCGTGCAGCAGGCCCTTTTGAAGATACTCGAGGGTACGGTGGCGAGCGTACCGCCGCAGGGCGGCCGCAAACACCCGCATCAGGATTTCATACAGTTCGATACGACGAACGTACTCTTCATCTGCGGCGGCGCCTTTGACGGACTCGACAAGATCATACAGAGGCGCATAGGCGAAAAGACCATAGGCTTCAACGCGGAGATTCGCAAGAATAAGTTCGAGGCGGACGATATCCTGAAACTCGTGCAGTCGGAGGACCTCTTGCAGTACGGGCTTATCCCCGAGTTCATCGGGCGTCTGCCGGTCATGGTCACGCTGCACCAGCTGGACGCGGACGCGCTCGTCCGGATCATACGGGAGCCCAAGAACGCCATCCTGAAGCAGTACAAAAAGCTCTTCATGCTCGACAACGTGGACCTGGAGATAGAGGAGGACGCCATCATCCGCATAGCGGAAAAGGCCATCGAGCGCAAGACGGGCGCAAGAGGCCTGCGGAGCATTTTGGAACACGTTATGACCGATATCATGTTTGAGATACCGTCGCGGACGGACATCAAAAAGGTTATCGTGACGGTCGGCACCATCGATCACGACACGGGCCCGACGCTCGTGCTGACGGATAAAAAGGAGTTGGCAAAATCTGCCAAGGAGCATGCGTCCTGATGAGCATCGACGATAAGAAGAAAAAGCTCAGGGAACTTTTGAGCGATATAGAACGCCTGAACCGCGATGTCGCAGACGAAAAGTTTGAACTGACGGGACCGCCGCCCGAGGAGGCGCGCGCGGACGTGTTCGGGGCGGAGGAGAGCGAGTCCTTTCCGGAGGAGGAGCGCGTTAAGATCGTGCCCATGATCCCGCTGCGGGGACTGGCCATCTTCCCCTACATGGTTCTGCATTTCGATATCGGCCGGGAAAAGTCGATCAGCGCGCTCGAAAAGGCCATGATACGCAACCAGATGATCTTCCTCGTGGCCCAGCGGGACGCCGAGACGGACCTGCCGACGGGCGAGGACTTCTACCGCGTCGGCACGATCGCGAAGATCAAGCAGATGTTGAAGCTGCCGGGCGACGCCATACGCGTGCTGGTCGAGGGCATCAGCCGCGGCATGGTCGATCGGATCATCTTCGAGGTGCCCTATTTCAAATGCGCCGTTCGCAAGGTGGAGGAGATAGAGTACGAGGAACTGCCGAATCGCGTGGCGGCCCTGATGCGAAGCACCCTGACGCGTTTCGAGGAATATCTGAACCTGAGTCCCAAGGTGTCGCAGGACATATTTCCGTCCGTGGCCTCCGTGGATCAGCCGGGGCGGTTGGCCGACGTGATCACCTCGCACATAGACGCCAAGCAGGAGGACAAACAGTCCGTGCTGGAGGCTTTCGATCCGGAGCGCAGGCTGGAGGTCCTGAACGATCTCCTCACAAAGGAGATCGATATCCTGCAGATCGAACACGATATCAATTCCAAGGTGCGTATGCAGATCAACAAATCGCAGCGGGAGTATTATCTGCGGGAACAGCTGCGCGCCATTCAGGAGGAACTGGGGCAGGACGAGGCCATCGAGGGCGAGATCGAGGACTGGCTCAAACAGCTTGCGGAATTGAATCTGGCGGAAAAGACCGCGCAGAAGATCGAGAAAGAGATCAAGCGCCTGATCAAGATACAGTCCTCGTCGGCGGAGGGCGGCGTGATCCGCTCGTACATCGAGTGGATATTCGCCCTGCCGTGGAACAAATACACGCAGAAAAAAACGGATATCGGCAAATCCGAAGAGATATTGAACGAGGATCATTACGGTCTCGAAAAGGTGAAAGAGCGCATATTGGAGTATCTGTCCGTCATGCAGCTTTCCGAGAGCCTGAAAGGGCCGATCCTCTGCCTCGTCGGGCCTCCGGGCGTCGGAAAGACCTCGGTCGCGAAGTCGATCGCGCGCGCCACGGGCCGGGAGTTCGTCCGTATGTCTTTGGGCGGCGTGCGGGATGAGGCCGAGATACGCGGCCATCGCAGAACCTATATCGGGGCCATCCCGGGGCGGGTCATTTCGGCCATGAAAGAGGGCGGCACCATGGACCCTGTGTTCTTATTTGATGAAATTGACAAAATAGGCAATGATTTCCGCGGTGATCCGGCTTCGGCCCTGCTTGAAGTGCTGGACCCGGAGCAGAACAAGGACTTCACGGATCATTATCTCGAAATACCCTTCGACCTCTCCAAGGTCATGTTTATCACAACGGCCAATACGGCGGATACGATACCGCGGCCCCTGCTCGATCGCATGGAGGTCATAGAGGTCCCGGGCTACACGGAAGAGGAAAAGGTGAAGATCGCGGAGCAGTACCTCGTGCCCAAGAAGATCAAGGAACACGGCCTGAAACCGGAGAACGTCTGCATATCCGAACAGACGACGCGCGACATCATCAATTATTATACGCGCGAATCGGGTGTGCGCAACCTGGAGCGCGAGATCGCGAACATCTGCCGCAAAATCGCGCGCCGCGTCGTGGAGAAGCACGCCTTGACGACGCGCGTGAATCCCGGGAACATCGAGCGTTTTCTGGGCAAGAAGCGCTTCCGCTACGATGTGATCGAGGGAGACGCGCAGGTCGGCGTAACGACGGGGCTTGCGTGGACCTCGGTGGGCGGGACCACGCTTTCGATCGAAACCACGGTCGTGCCGGGCACGGGCCGTCTGGTGCTGACGGGGCAGCTCGGCGATGTCATGAAAGAGTCCGCGCGCGCCGGCGTCAGCTATATACGCTCGCTGAGCGACGAACTGGGTATCAAAAAGAGTTTTTATAAGGACGACGATCTGCACATTCACATACCGGAGGGCGCGACGCCCAAGGACGGCCCCTCCGCGGGCGTGACGATGTGCTGCGCGATGGTGTCCGCCCTGACGGGCGTTCCCGCCCGTCAGGATATCGCCATGACCGGCGAGATCACCTTGCGCGGCAAGATACTGCCCGTGGGCGGCATACGCGAAAAGGTCCTGGCCGCGCACAGGGCCGGGATTCGCAAGGTACTCCTGCCCGTCGGAAACGAGCGCGACATCGACGATATTCCGCCGAACGTGCGGCGCAAGCTGGAATTCGTGCTGATAGAGAGCGCCGACGAGGCGATGCGGCATATACTCGTGCGCTCCGAGCAGTCCGGGCCGGCGTCCGCGGTGAAGAAGCAGGCGGCGAAGCGGCGCGCGGCCGGGCGCGGGGGCGGCGCCGGCGTTTCTGCGGAAGCGAAGCATGGTCATTAAGAAAGCGGAACTCGCCGCCGTGGCCGTGCGGCCGGGCGGCTATCCAAAGGGCGACATGCCGGAGATCGCGTTCGCGGGCAGGTCGAACGTGGGCAAATCCTCGCTCCTGAACCTCTTGACGGGACGCAAGCGCCTCGCGAAAGTCAGCGGAAGTCCCGGAAAGACGAGAACGATCAATTTTTACTGCATCAACGACGCGTTTCGTATCGTGGACCTGCCGGGCTACGGTTACGCAAAGCTCGCGAGGTCCGTGACCGAGGGCTGGGGCGACATGGTGGAGACCTATCTGAAGAGCCGGGAGGGCCTTGCGCTCGTGGTCCTGCTCGCGGACATTCGGCACAAACCCTCGGCGCAGGATGTGCAGCTTCGCGAATGGCTGCGCTATTACGGACTGCGGCTCTCGGTGGCGGCGACAAAGGCCGATAAGATCGCGCGCGGCGCGGTTGCCGCGCAGCTTGGGCTTATACGTGAAACCCTCGGGCTTTCGGAGGAGGAACGGATCATTCCCGTTTCGGCCCTGAAGCGGACGGGCGTGGAGGAATTGCTCGAAGCGATGGAGTCGGCGTTGGCGCCGCGATGATGCGTTTTGAGCGGTAACACGGAACATGCTTTTGCGCTACGGTGCGGCCGGCGGCGGAGAAAGGCAGGCGGCGAATGCAATTTCTTTCTTGGAGGATTATAGGCAGGCGAATCAAGGCCATACGCTATATGATGGCGGACAAAACCGTTCCCAAACGGAAAAAACTGCTGATCGTGGCGGGTATCGTCTATCTGTTTCTGCCTTTCGACATCATACCGCCCGTACTGTTTCCTTTCGGATGGATAGACGATCTTATCGTTTGGCTCTGGATCATATGGCACCTAAAGGATACCCTTGACAACTACTGGCTCGGGGAGAAAACGGTGGACCTGTCCGGGAAATATAAGGGCAAGAAGATCATAGACGGGGCGGATTTTAAGGTCGAGGACGATACGAAAAGCTGAACGCGCGCCCTTACGCGGGCGCGGAACAAGAAAGCCCAAGGGCTATAGACGTTTTGTGAAAGGACGGACGCCATGGCCAAGAACGAGAAGCAATACAGACCGGGCAAAATCCTGATCACCGAGGCGGAGATAAGAAGACGGGCCGCGGAGATCGGTCAAAAGATATCGGAGGAGTACGCGGGCGAGGAAGTTCTGGTCGTCGGCATTCTCAAAGGAGCCGTCCTGTGGATGGGCGATGTGATCAAGAACATCTCGCTGCCCGTGCGCATAGATTTCATGGCCGTATCCAGTTACGGCGCTTCCACGAAAAGCTCCGGTGTCGTTCGCATACTCAAGGATTTGGACAACGCCATAGAGAAAAAAAACGTGATCCTCGTTGAGGACATCGTGGATTCGGGCGTCACGCTGAACTATCTGCGGGAGGTCCTGCTTCACAGGGGGCCGAAATCCCTGCGCATATGCGCCCTGCTCGACAAACCCGCGGGGCGTCGCGCCGCCGTTCACATCGATTATACGGGCTTCACGGTGGAGGATGTGTTCATCGTGGGCTACGGACTCGATGTAAACCAGTGTTATCGCAATCTGCCGTATATCACTTCGGTGGAGGAATCGTAAACGTCGCACGATATTTGTCACCAATCAAACCCCACGATGGAGGAACGCATGAACAATTACAAAGTAACCGTAGGTCTTTCCAACAAGCATCTGCATCTGAGCGCCGCGCACATAGAAGCGCTTTTCGGCGCGGGGCACAAACTGACGCCGACGAAGGACCTGCGGCAGCCGGGACAGTTCGCCTGCGAGGAAAAGGTGGATGTGGAGGGACCCAAGGGCGTGATCAAGGGCCTGCGCGTCCTCGGACCCGCGCGACCCGAGACGCAGGTCGAGCTTGCCCTGACCGACGCGCGCTCTCTCGGCGTCAAGGCGCCCATCCGGGAATCCGGGAAGCTGGCCGGAACGCCGGGCTGCAAACTGACGGGACCCGTGGGCAGCGTCGAACTCGACCACGGCGTTATTGCGGCCCTGCGACACGTACATCTGTCGCCCTCCGAGGCTTTGGAAGCCGGCGTAAAGGACAAGGATGTCATTCGCGTGCGGATCGGCGGCGAACGGGCCGTCGTGTTTGAAGAGGTCCTCGTGCGCGCGGGCGAAGCCCACCTCAGCGAATTTCACATCGATACGGACGAGGGCAACGCCGCGGGCGTCGATTCGGGGCAGGAAGCGGAGTTGCTGCCCTAGGCGCTTTCGCGCGGCGCGCCCCTTGGGGCGGCGGGAAAAAGACGGCGGGAAAGGCGGTGCGATTATGCGCAGGATGCCGATCGGCATACAGACCTTCGAGGATATCATAACGGGCGGATACGCTTACGTCGATAAGACGGAATGGGTCTGCCGTCTGGCGAAAGAGGGCAAATACTTCTTCCTCGGCCGGCCCCGGCGCTTCGGCAAGAGCCTCTTGCTCTCCACGCTGCGGTCCTACTTCGAGGGCAGGCGGGAACTCTTCGCGGGCCTTGCGGCGGAGCGTCTTGAAGCGGAGTGGACGCCTTACCCCGTGTTGCACATCGACCTGAACGTGGCCGCGTACAAGGATGTCGGCGATTTGGAAGCGGGCCTGGACACGAATCTCCGGCATTTTGAGAAAATCTGGAACCCGGACGGGCGGACGGCGGACAGAACACCCTCCGCGCGTTTCTACGATTTGATAAGGACGGCCTGCGAGAAGTCGGGCCGCGGGGTTGTCGTACTCGTGGACGAATACGACAGGCCGCTTTTGCAGACGATGGAACAGGACGAGACGAACGACGGGGTACGAAACGCGCTCAAGGGCTTCTACGGGGTCCTCAAAAGCGCGGATCCGTGGTTGCGCTTCACGCTGCTGACGGGCGTGACGAAGTTCTCAAAGGTCAGCGTGTTCAGCGATCTGAACATGCTGCGCGATATCAGCCTCAGCGCGGCCTACGCGGGCATCTGCGGCATATCCGCGCGCGAACTCGAGGGGAGCTTAGGGCCGGAACTGGCGGCCTTGGCGGAGAAAAACGGCATGCGCTATGGCGAGGCCGTCGCGGAGATGAAGAAGCGCTACGACGGCTATCATTTCTGCGAGGACGGCGAGGGGATGTTCAATCCTTTCAGCGTATTGAACGCCTTGGCGGATCGAAAATTCGCCTACTATTGGTTCAAGACGGGCACGCCGACCTTTCTCATCGAGCAGATGAAACGCGCGTCTTTCGATCCGCTCCGCTTCACGGAGGGCGTGACCATCCCCGCGCGCTCCATAGACGACTACCGCGCGGACGGCGGCAATCCCGTGCCCCTGCTCTATCAGAGCGGCTACCTGACGATCGCCGGCTACGACAGGGAACTGGACGAATATATCCTCGATTTCCCGAATGAGGAAGTGCTATACGGCTTTTTCGAGGAACTCTTGCCGGCCTACACCTACGGCCCGCCGGACGGACAGGGCTTTTTCGTCGGCGATTTTTTCAAGGACCTGCGCGCGGGGGACACGGACGGCTTCATGACGCGGATGCGCGCCTTTTTCGCGAACATCCCCTACGACTTGAACGACAAAACGGAGCGGCACTATCAGCTTGTGTTTTACCTCGTGTTCACGCTGCTGGGGCAGTATACGCGGGCGGAGGTGCGCGGCGCGAAAGGCCGCGCGGACGCGGTGGTCGAAACGGCGGATGCCGTGTATGTGTTCGAGTTCAAGCTGAACGGCACGGCGGAGGAGGCGTTGCGGCAGATCGACGATAAGGCCTGCGCGATCCCCTACATCCGTTCGGA
Source organism: Eubacteriales Family XIII. Incertae Sedis bacterium (assembly GCA_031278255.1). Taxonomy (GTDB): domain Bacteria; phylum Bacillota; class Clostridia; order Peptostreptococcales; family Anaerovoracaceae; genus JAITLA01. The sequence goes on from JAITKU010000134.1 coordinate 7,796, forward strand.
ACAAGTGGGCGCGGGCACGGCGGGGCGCCGCAGGATCGTGAAGATCGGCGCGGCGTTCGACAAGGACGAGCGGAACATCGCGCGCTGGCTCGTCGCGGAAGCCTGACCAAACCGTGGGATTCGGGAAAAGGCGAGCCGTCCGCTGCGCGAAACCCGGGAAACCCCCCTCTGTGGCCGATGCTTCGTGAAGCATCCGTCTTAACCATATCAGGGCGTGGGTTTCTCTTTTTATTTGGTTCACAGTAGTGTACAGACCGCGTGAATCATGGCATAACCCGCGTTTTTCCGGATTTTTTCCGGGCCGCCCCGGTTTCTCGGGGCGGGCGGCGGGGGCGCAAGCCGGGCTCCGGGCGGGTTTCGGCGGTCGCGGAAAA
>JAITKU010000234.1 GCA_031278255.1 Eubacteriales Family XIII. Incertae Sedis bacterium
CCCAGCACCATGTTGCCGTTGCGGTCCACGAGGTTGCCCGCGCTGTCGAGGCTGAGTACCCCGGCGCGCGTGTAGCGCACCTGCCCGTCCGCGGTCTTGACCGCGATGAAGCCGTCGCCGGTGATGTACACGTCGAGGGTCCGGCCCGTCGTGGCGGCGCCGCCCCGCGTGTGGAGTACGTCTATCGTGGAGACCTTGGCGCCGTAGCCGAGCTGCGAGGGGTTGGTACCGCCCTGATTCGCGTTCGGCTGCGAGGCCGCGCGGCGCGTCGAATAGAACACGTCCGCGAAAGTCGCCCGGTTTGCCTTATAGCCGTAGGTGTTGACGTTGGCTATATTGTTTCCGACCACGTCCATCTTCGTCTGATGGGATTGCAGGCCGGAAACGGCTGAATACATTGAACCTATCATGTTTTTACACCTTTCGATTTGTGATTTTACCGCGGACCGCCCCCTGTTTCGGGCAAGTCCAAACGGAAAGCAAGCATCAAAGGCGTACGGTTTTTGCTTTATACGCGATATCGCGGCAGGCCCGTCCGTCGTTCGGGGCCTGCGAAGCCTCCTGAATGAAATAAAGAGGTCCGGCTACAAAAAAACCGCTCCTTCGATGTTCGTGAATATATTATCCTTCATCTCGTTTTTGTCCACCACCGTCACGACGACCTTGCTGCCGGCGTTGACGATGAACGCGGAATCGTTCATTACGATGAGCGCGTCGCGGACGCCCTTAGAGACTGCCCTGTCGCAGGCCTCGCTGAGCCTCGAAAGATCGGACGCTTCGATCGCGATGTTCCGCTCCTTGGCGCGCAGGTCCGCGTGCTTGGAAAAGGAGAGTTCCTTCCGCTCTCCCTCTATCCTGCGGTTCAGCAATTCCCGGAATGACTTTCCGGCTTCGATCTCCGCTGCGCGGGGGTCCTGCCCGCCGGTCTTTGAGGGCAGACGCGCCGCACGCTCGGCGATACTCGTATGCGGATTGTATCCGCCTTTGATCATTTGATCGGACATGATCCTCTACCTCATGGGACTGTCGAATCAGGACGCGTCCGCCGCTTCGGACGCCGCCGAAAGTTCGGCCAATTCGCTCAGGCGATACGCGTTGCCGCCGATGTACGCCCAAAGCTCGTCGTCCACGAGTTTCAACTGCTCTATCTTGCCGCGAACGGTTTCGACGCCCGTATCCGCGGCGCGCATGGCCGTCGCGATCATCCCGATCAAGCCGGCGCTCGATGCCAGCAGACTCTCTCCGCTTTTGCCCGTGTTCGCGTCCGTGACGGTCATGATGTTGGCGATACCGTAGGATTCGCCGCCTATGACCACCTCCGCCGAGCCGTTGTACAGGTTGACGCTCTCAACGATACCCGTAACGCTCTGCAGATTCCCCGTTTCGCTGACGAAAGCGACCGTCGCCTGCTTGCCGATGAGCGACATGCTGTAGGTGACGCTCGACAGTTCCTGCATATCCATCAGCGCGTTTACCATCGAGAACTGCGCCATCTGGTTGATGAACTGCGTGTCGTCGGCGGGCGAAAACATATCCTGATTTTGAAGCTGGGCGACCATAAGTTGAAAAAAATCGTCCATGGACAGGCTTTGGTCGTCCTTGCCGCTCACGGCGCTCGTCGCGCTCATCGACTGTATCAGCGCGTTTGTACTGCTTATTGTGCTGTCCGCCATATACATACCTCCTTTCTTTTTTTATGCTGTGAGATCCAAACGCCGCGCGTAGCGCGCGGTCTCGGGCGCCGCTTCCTCCGCCGCGATGCCGGCCGCGGCCTGCCCGCGTTGCGCAGTCTGCTCCTTGCCGTCCCGCTCCGGCCGCTCTTCCCGACCGCCGCCGTGGGCGAGGTCCATGAAGAAAGCCATGCTCCGGTCTCCGTAGGCCTGCGCGGGCTGCTGTACCGGCGCGGCCGCCGTATTCACGCTTTCGACCTGCACGTTTTGAAGCCCCAGCGCCTGCACGAGTTTGTCCGTCTGCCCCGCGAGCAGGGCCTGTGTGCCCGCGTTCTCCGCCACGATACCGATCACCAGCTTGCCCGCGGCCGTAAGCTTCATGCTGACATCGATCTTGCCGAGTTCCGCCGGTTCCAGCCGCAGCGACAGGCTTGCGGGGACCTGCCCCTTTGCCAACGCCGCAAACAGTTCGCGCGCGATTTGGCTGTGGGGCGCCGCCCTTGAAACGGCCTGTTCCTGTGCCGCCGGCCGCGCGTCCGTCTCCGGTCCCGCCGCCGCGATTCCCTCCTGCGGACTTGTCGCGCTCGCGCCGGGCGCCGCTTCCGCCGGCCGGACGAGGACCCGGGCCGCGTCGTTTTCCCCGGGGGCGCCGCCGCCGAACGGTCCGCGACTCTCGTCCGCCGTCACCGCCGCGCCGTCCGCCGCCGCGAGGTCAGGCTCGTAAGGCGCCGCGTCCGCTCGCGGGGGAGAGACCGCTTCCGCCCTGTCCGGCGCCGCGCGCCGCGTTCCGTCCCCGGGCGGGGTTTCGATCCGCAGAGCCTTTGCGCGTTCCGGGGTTCCGCCCGTCGCGGGCGAATCTTCCTGCGCCGCGTCCGCCGTCAGGCGCGCTCGCGGTTCTTCCGCGCGCTCCCGCGGAGGCGCGTTCGCCGCTTCCGTACCCATGGCGCGCGTCTCGCGCGCCGCTTCGGTCGCGGCGCCGTCCGCCGCGCGCGTCGCCGTGCGCGTCTCTGCGTCCGCCGCGATATGCGCGCCGCGCGCATCGGGGGCCGCGCCGGTGTCCGCAAGAAGCTCCGCGGCCGCCGCGATATCCGGACCGCCCACCGCCGCGAGCAACTCTCCCGCGGACACTTCGCCCATCGCCGCGAGCAAGGACTTTGGCAAGGCGGATGTCTCCGCTTTTGCCGGGGTTTCCGCGGCAAAGACGCCGCCGCCGAGAAGCAGCTTCACGAGCAGACCGAGGTCCGCGTTCTCCGCTTCGCTCGCGTTTTCAAGGTCGAGCGTCCGCGCCGTCGTTCCCTGCGGAACCGTCCCGCCCTTTTGGAGCAGGGCCGCCGCGATCAGATTTTGAAACAAGGCGGCGTCGGCCGCGTTCCCCAAGGCCGCGCCTTGGGCGGCTTGGGCGCTCTGCGCGCTCTGCGCCTGACTGATTGTGTTCATATCCATCATTCCTTTTCACCTCCTTTCGCACGTCAGCCTCCGCCGGCGGCGCCGCAAGTCCTTGCGCTCCGGGCTTGTTCCCGCGCGCAAAGCCCGTATTTCGGGCGTTCGCCGCTCAAAGGCGGACAGATTTTTCCCGGTCTTTTCACCGGGCGCGGAAGCCGAAACGCCGTTTCGATTTCCGCGCCCGCCGAAAAGACGCTCAGGTGAAGTGCGCGTGCATCAGGCGCGCCGTGTTTACGAATTCCTCCACCTGCCGTTCGCTTTCCTTGAGTTCCTCCTTGCGATAAGCGCCAAGCCGCGCCTCCCGCAAAAGTTCGATCGATTTCGTTTCCAGACGCAGTTCCTTGATCAGGTCGATCTGCTTCTCGATCCGCCGCTCGATCTGCGCCGCGAGCCGCTTCCCTTTCGCGATTTCCGCTTTCAGAAAATCCTCGTAGCGGAAGTACATCCGGCAGGTCGCCGGCGTGACGCCGCCCCGAAGCTGCGCCGCCTGAAGCTCTTCCCTGCACGCGCGCGACGCCGCCGTCATTTCGTCTATGCGTCCGTTGACCGTTTTAAGCTCCGCGTTCAGCGTCGCCAGCGTCAGGGTTTCGTTTTCGAGAAGCCCGGACTTGTAGTCCAGCAATTTATTCAGTTTAAATTGAAATTTTTTCATATATTGTCAAAACATCTCAAGTTGTAAGCGCGGCGGCCGTGTCACACCCCCATCCTCCGCCGCGCGGACACGTCACCCCACGGCCCGTTTCATAAGCGCCACGCTGTCCTCGTAGGAGACTTTCTCTTCAACCCTCTGCTGCAGAAAAGCGTTGATACCGTCGAGCTTGCGGATCGCCTCGTCCAACACGGGGTTGGTCCCGCTCTTGTACGCGCCGATGCTTACGAGGTCGTAGTTCGCTTCGTGTACCGCCATCAGGTTGCGCATCGCGCCCGCGGCGTCGATCTGCTCCTGCGGCACGATATCGTTCATCAGACGGCTGACGCTGCCCAGTACGTCTATGGCCGGATAGTGGTTGCGCGTGGCGATGGTCCGCGACAATAGGATATGGCCGTCTATGATACCCCTGACCGTATCGGATATGGGTTCGTTCACATCGTCACCCTCGACGAGTACGGTATAAATTCCGGTTATGGAGCCGCGCGCAAAATTGCCCGTGCGTTCGAGCAGCTTGGGCATCAGCGAATAGATCGACGGCGTGTAGCCCCTCGCCACGGGCGGTTCCCCCGTCGCGAGGCCGATCTCCCGCTGCGCCATCGCGAAGCGCGTCAGCGAATCCATCATCAAGAGGACATCCTTGCCCTTGTCCTTGAAATACTCCGCGATCGCCGTGGCCGCCTGCGCGCAGCGCAGACGCTGCATCGGCGGCCGGTCCGAGGTGGCGACGACGAGTACCGTGCGCGCGAGTCCCTCCTCGCCGAGGTCCCTTTCGAGGAATTCCCGCACCTCGCGGCCCCGCTCCCCGACGAGTCCGATCACGTTGATATCCGCCTTGACGTTCCGCGCGATCATGCCGAGCAGGGTACTCTTGCCCACGCCGCTTCCCGAGAATATCCCCATGCGCTGGCCCTTGCCTATCGTCAGGAGACCGTCTATCGCCTTGACGCCGAATTCGAGTACATCCTTGATCCGCGGCCTGTCGAGCGGGTTTGAGCCCGCGCTTTGGATATCGTACTCCGCCTCGTACTCGATCGGCGGCCCGTCGTCCATCGGCCGGCCGAGGGAATTCACGGCCCGGCCCACCAGACGCTCGGAAACGCCTATCTTCAGCGACGATCGCGTCGTTTCCACGAGATTGCCGCCGCTGATACCCTCCGGTTCCTCGTAGGGCATGAGCAACACCTTGTTGCCGCGAAAGCCGACGACCTCGGCGCCTATATAGCGTTCGAGCCGCCTGCTTTCATATATCTTGCAGAGATCGCCGATCTTGCATTCGGGTCCGTTGGACTCGATCATCATGCCCACGACTTGATCGATCTTTCCGAACTGCCGGAAGGTTTCCGCGTTGCGTATCCGTCGCAGGTATTTATTTACATCCATCAAAGGTCCTCTGTCAGTGTTTCTTTCAGGATCGCAAGCTGCGACGGAATGCTCGCATCCACAATGCCCGTATCCGTTTCGAGCATAATGCTGTCATCCTCCTTGACGAGAACGGTGTTCAGCCCCTGCACGAAATGCTTGATCTTCTTCGTTATATTCCTGTCGAGATGCAGCTCCAGGGTATGCTGAAATTCCGAGAGATAGAGGCGGATCACGCCCTCGTTCTCCCGGACGATCTCCGCGAGCATCTTGGAAACGGCGCTCGGATCCACGCGGCATTGCCGGCGCAATATCTTCTCCGCCGCTTCCACGGCGATCAGGATCAGGTCCCTTTCTTCCCTGTGTATCGCTTCGAGCCGTTCCCGGCGGATACATTCCGCCAAGGCTTCCAGTTCGTTCATATAGTCCTCGGTCGCAGCCGAGACGATCCGGCGGCCCTCCTCGGCGCCGCGCGCGTATCCGGCCTCAAAGCCCGCCGTCTCCGCGTCCCGCCTGATCTGTTCCGCCTGCTTCTCGGCCTCGCGGCCGATACGCGCGGCGTTCTCCCCGGCCGCGCGGAGGAGTTCCTTGGCTTTTTCGGCCGCCTCGTCGAGCATCGTCCGAACGGCGTCCGCGGCCTCGTCGCGCATCGAGGAAACGCCCTTTTCACCCGCGGAGGATTTCAGGGCCGCAAGCACCTCGGGCGGAACCTCATACTGCCGGTCCCGCTTGACCACCTTTGCGCTGTTAGACAATCATATCATCCTTTCCGCCCTTGCTGATGACGATCTCGCCCTCCTCTTCCAGGCGTCTGATGATGGAAACGATCTTCTGCTGGGCCTCGTCCACGTCGCGCATCCGGATGTTGTGCAGGTATTCCATCTCGCTTTCCACGGTTTCCCGCATACGCTGCGACATGTTCTCGAAGATGACGCGCATGACATTCTCGTTGGAACCCTTGAGCGCGATCGCCATCTCCTTGGTCTCGACCTCGCGCAGGAAGCGCTGTATGTGCATGCCGTCGAGCGTTATGATATCCTCGAACACGAACATCTTCTTGCGTATCTCGTCCGCCAGCTTGGCGTCGGTCTTGGACAGCTCGTCGAATATGTATTTCTCCGTGGCGCGGTCCACGCTGTTCATGATCTCGGCGATGTAATTGATGCCGCCCACCTCGAGCAGGTCCACGGACACAACGGATTCAAATTTCTTTTCCAGTATGTTCTCCACCTGCCTGATGATCTCGGGAGAGGTCCTGTCCATGCGCGCGATGCGCTCCACGACCTCAACGCGGATCGACTTGGGCAGTTCGGAGATGATGGCGGAGGCTTGGTCCGCCCGCGCGTAGGAGAGGATCAGCGCGATCGTCTGCGGGTGTTCGCCGACGATCATGTTCATCAGATTCTTGTAATCCGCCTTGCGTATAAACTCAAAAGCCTTGGTTTTCAAGGTCTTTGTCACTTTTTCGAGGAGGATGGAACCCTGCTGCGCGCCAAAGGCTTTCTCGAGTACGCTCTTGGCGTAAAGTACGCCGCCCTCGAGGTAGACCTTCTGCGCGATGCAGAGTTGGTAGAACTCATCCAGCACCTCGGCCGCCTCATCCGGCGATACGGAGTCCTGCCGCGCGATCTCGTAGGTGATCTTCTCGACATCCTCCTCGTTCATGTTCTTGTAGACGCCGGCGGCCACGTCGCTGCCGAGCGCGATAACCACCTGCGCCGCCTTTTGTTTTGAAGTCAAACCCGCCATATCGGACTCATCCCTCCTCCGACCGCAACAGGGTCTTGATCATCTGGGCCGTGATCTCCGGATTCTGCTTTGCGAACTCCTGTATTTCCTCGCGCCTCTTATCCCGCATCGGCGTGATGGGGCCGATCTCCGCGTCGGCCTGCGGGATCGGGCGTCCCTCCTCGTCGTATTCGACCATCGCGGCGGCCTCCGCCGCCGCAGCCGCAGCCGCCTCCGCTTCCGCGGCGGCGACGGCCTCCGCCGCCTTTTTCCGCCTGCGCATGAGCAGGAGCAGGATGATGAGGGCCGCCAA
>JAITKU010000249.1 GCA_031278255.1 Eubacteriales Family XIII. Incertae Sedis bacterium
TTGGCTCCGTCCAAAATTGAAGCGCCAAAGGCGCACTTCAATTGTTGAACGGATGTTTTGAGGGGACAAGGGCTTTGCCCGCCGCCCCTCAAAACATAGGCGTCAGTGGGGGATTGCACTCGCCACTGACAGCTTGGAAAGTTGAAACCCGCCGCCTGTAGAGGCGGGGGACTGACGCCGTCGTTCAAATTCAGTTCCGTCTGACATTCGGCTTCGCCTCATTCCTCCGTTCGCCCGAGGCTCACTTCGCCCGCCGCCCCGCAGAACACAGCCGGCGGGGGATTGCAAGCCCACGTCGGCCGGATGAAGCGCCGGTCCCGGCCTTTCGGCGGGGGATTGGGCGGCGTCGTTTATAACGGGCGCCGCTTTCACGAAAAAGGCAGGGGCGGCGGGTTCGGGCCGCCCTTGCCACCGCCGCGCGCCCGCGCGCGGCGGTCCGTTCGGGAACAGCGCGCTCTAATTGGATTTCGCGTATTCGGGAGGTATTTCGGTCACGTAGGGGCTGTAGGCATCCAAAGAAATACCCTCTTGACTGTAGGGATACGCCTCGGCGCGCGCGTACATATCCGTCCATTCGAGGTAGTGTTTGTAGGTATCGTAGGTAAGCCAGGTCGTGGGCAAACGAAGCTGCGGATAGGTATGGCCGTCCGCGCCGGAGTCGTTCTGATTGACCCATGAGGGCCAGATGGTGTCGGGCGTCGCCCAACCGTTCAGGAAAGCGTACACCGCGCCGATGATGGGTTCGGCGTAGAGGTTTTGCGCCGTGAACAGCGCGTAACGGAACGCGTCCTGCTGCCCCGCGTCAAACTGCATCTGGAGTCCCGAACCGCCGAAGCTGACGACGCAGGAACTGTCCGTAAGTCCCTGCTGGTCGAGAACGGAGGCCGCCGCCTGCGCCAGATCGTCGAGCAGACCTACGACGAGCCAATATTTGTATTTGCTGTTGGTCGAGATGATCGGGCCTATGGCGTCGATGCCGCCCTGCATGGTGAGGCTGAAAGATACCGCGTCCGCCACAAAGAAGTTGTCCAGATTGCCGATTTCGGCGAGCCAAGCCTCCTCCACGCCGATCACGCGCTCATGGAGCGGGGGAGAGGTGGAGAAATCGAAAGACGCGAGGCCGATCTCCTCCCACGGAACGTCCGGCAGATTCTCCTCTTTCCATTCGATGAGCTTGTACACCTGCTGTCTGCCCGCATCGAAATTGTCAAAGCCGACGTAGGGGTGGATCATATGACCGCCGATGGGTACGCCGTCATCCGTCGTTCCGTCGCGGGGCGGGGACATCTGCGACATCCACTGCACCTCGGGATACTGATCCATCAGCCGGACCACGGCGGGAAAGATCGTGTTGTCCGGGTCGAGAATAAAGCCCGTTACACCCTGATCGATGAGGTTTTGCAAGTTTGCCATGTACATCTCCGTGTCGCCGCCCGCCGACAGGAAGCCCGCCCATTCCAGATTGTAGAGCGGCGCCCAGTGTTCGTAGGCGATCGCCGACTGCTCATAGAGGGGTCCGCTGTCAATTACGAGATATGCGATCTTCTGCTTGGGGTTTTGCGCGTAATCGTATTCCGGATCATAGTGCGCGATGGTGTCGAGGTTGATACTGCCGTCCGGGTTTGCGTTCGGATAGGGCTTGCCGCTGTCTGTGTCCGTACTTGCCGCCGCGTCGCCGCCCTCATCTTGGGGGGGGGTGCCGCTTTCACCGCCGCCTCCGCAGGCGGACAGCACGGTCGCCGTGACGAGCGTGAACAAGAACAGCAGTACAGGCTTCAGGTGCTTCTTCATCTTCTTGTACTCTCCTTCCTAAAACACGATTCTCTTGAAATACATTATTTGAACGATGAAAACCATCGTCGTTCACGCATTCCGGGTCTTTAGCGGAGGTCCCTGTATTTTTCCAGACTGTAATGGAAAATCTCGTCCTCAAAGGCGTAAAATACCTCGTCTTTGGCCGCGCCCGCGGAGATCAGCACGCCCGCGCCGGGATTGACGTGCGCGCCGTAGAGGTCCACGATCTCTCTGGCGTGGCGCCGCGCCGCGTCGGGCGTGGTTTCGGGATCGTACATGAGGTATTGGTCGGCGTGGTATTCCACAGTCACCTTGTCGCCGTAGTTTTGCAGTATGCCCTTGATGTCGTTGATCCCCTGTATCTCGAGACCGTCCGCGCGGATATCGTTCACCAGATGAGGGATGAAGCTGTCGATCAGACCGCAGTTGTGGAAGATCACCTTTGCGCCGCCCTGCTGCATGGCGCGCACCACGCGGATCGTGGGCTCGCAGACGGTCGCCTCAAACAGGTCCAAGGAGAAGAAAGGCGCGCGGGCCGTGCCCCAATCGTCGTTGTAGACAACGTAGTCATAATGGTAGATGTCGTTCATGCGGCGGAACACATCGATCTTGTAGTCCGCCAATTGCTCAAAGAACGCGCGGCATTCCTCGGGCTCGCTGATGAGGTCCACCAGCGCCTGTTCAAAGCCCTCAAAGATGTGGAGGCGCTCGAAGAGTCCGTTGCCGAACAGCCCGGCGGAGGCGAAGCGTTCATCCCGCACAAAGCCGTCTGCGCCCTGCAACCAGTCCCAATTGTCCAAGTCCGGCCAGACGATCTTCTCCCGCCACTCGCCGATTTCGGCAAAGGCGTGCGAGACGGGCGTCGGCGAACCCTGCGCCTCGGAGTATTGGTAGCGGATTCCGAACCAATCCGTGCCGTCGGCGTCCATGCTGCTCGGCATATCGTTGTAAGCCGCCCAAGGCGGCAATTGGCTGCTGCGGTACAGGTTCGGCATCCACATGGGTTTCTGCCGGTTCAGCGCCCGCATCAGGTTTTCCCGTTCCGTGATGGGATAATCGTGCTTGATCAGGGGCATGAATTTCGGCATGGTGGGTATCTTGATCTCGCCGATGTTGCTCATGATGAACCTCCTTTCCGCGCTATTCCGCGCAGGGGCTTTTGTAATCTTTCAGCAGATCGCGCTCCGCGGCCGCGGCGATCTCCTCGGGTGTCCACGCCGCCTCGCTTTCCTTGATAAGCGTCCCCGTCACAACGGGCTCGGCGTGCAGACCGACGAAATTGCCGCCGACGGTGAACACGGAGCCGCTGACCGCGGCGGCCCGCTCGGAGGCCAGATAGACAAGGAAAGGTACGAGCCGGTCGGGCGTGGGCGTGCTGTCGTATTGCACGTCGAATTTGCCCTTGGCCGTGATGGGCTTGTCCGAGGCGAGCAGATAGGTTTCAAGCTCGTAGGAGGCGCGCGTACGCGCGAAAGGCGCGAAAACATTGCAGGTGATACCGAATTCGTAGAGTTCTCTCGCCGCGCCCTTTGTCAGGCCGACGACGCCGGCGTTCGCGGCGCAGTATTCCGCGTGCTTGATGATATCGCCGTTGAAAGCGGGGGAGGAACAATTGAGGATGCGCCCGTAGCGCCGGGCTTTCATGTGCGGGACGGCGAAGCGCATGGCGTTGAAGTAACCCTTGGGCTTGGTCGCGTTGACCCTGTCCCACAGGGCCTCGCTGATGTCCTCGATATCCGAGAAGCCGAAGTTGCCCGCCACGTTGCAGAGGATATCGATGCGTCCGTAGGCGTCGATGGCGGCGTCGATCAGCCGGCGGGCCGTATCGAACACGGAGAGGTCCCCGAAGAAGTGTGTCGCTTCCCCGCCCGCGTCGCGGATCGCCTGCGCTGTCGTGGCCGCGTCCCCGTTCTCGGCTTTCTTTTGTTCTTCGTACCACGCGCGCTGCGCGTCCGTGAGTTTTCGGAACAGATCGTCCGTGACCATCGCGTCCCCCGTGGAGCCGGGTTTGCGGTTGTTCGTAACGACCTTTGCTCCCTCCGCGGCGAATCCGACGGCGACGGCCCTGCCGATGCCCTGACCCGATCCCGTTACGACCGCCACGCGGCCTTTCAGTAAGTCGCCCATATGCGTTTCTCCTTTCCGATAAGGGTTCGTTACGGAATAAAGTTGACAAATTTGGCGCAGAATTTTTTTCGTCGAGCAAGGCGCAAAACGCAGACGAACCCTAAGGTTCGGCGAGGCTTTGCAACACAGTTCGGCGG